>NZ_JBEZFA010000018.1:0-132916 GCF_040649215.1 Micromonospora sp. NPDC049044
CGACCGCCAAGACCCGGCTCGAAACGAGCTTCGACCCCGCCTCGGTACGCGCCATGAAAGCCTCGGCCACCAGTGACCTCACTATCGGCGGCGCATCGATGGGATCGGCGAACACCAGCACGGCGGCCGCGGCGGCCATCGATCCGAGCAGCATCGCGAGCACCTTCGGGCCCGGGCCACCGCCCGGCCGCGTCGCTGCGCTGCCGACGACCGGCCGCTGGACCTGGGTACGCTCGGCCGGCGCTCCGACCAGTGGCGCGACGGCGGTCCGCAGCAGCTCGTCGGACGGACCCGCGAGCGCCTGCGCCGCCGCGGCCATCGCCGCCGCCGTCGGGAAGCGCCGCGCGGGCTCCTTGGCCATCGCGGTGGCGACCAGCCGCTGGACCGCCGCCGGCACGTCCTCGGGCAGCGGCTGTGGCTCCTCGTCGAGATGCCGCAGCGCCACCGCCACCGCGTTCTCACCCTCGTGCGGGGGCCTGCCGGCGAGGCAGTGGTAGACGACGGCCCCCAGCGCGTAGATGTCGATCGCCGGCCTGGTCTCGTTCCGCACTACCTGCTCGGGTGCCATGTAGAGGGCGGTACCGACGACCTGGTTCGTGCCGGTCAGGCTCGCCGCCTCCTGGGTCACCGCGACGCCGAAGTCGACGAGCACGACGTGCCCGTCCGGCTCGATGATCAGGTTGCTGGGCTTGACGTCACGGTGCACCACGCCGGCGTCGTGGGCGGCCTGCAGCGCACGGGCGGTCTGCGCGGCGATCGACATCGTCTCGGCCGCGTCCAGCCGGCCGACCTCGGCGATCCGCTCCGACAGGGGCTGACCCTGCACGCACTCCATCACGATGTACGCGAGCGCGTCGGGCCCGGACACCTCACCGTAGTCGTAGACCTGGGCGATGCCGGGATGACGCAGGGCCGCCATCGCCCGGGCCTCGCGCCGGAACCGCTCGCCGAAGCCGGCGTCGGCGACCAGTCGAGGTTGCAGCATCTTGACCGCGACGCAGCGGTCCAGGGTCTCGTCGACCGCCCGCCAGACGTCACCCATCCCACCGCTGGCGATGCTCTCGACCAGACGGTAACGGTCTCCGACGACTTGCCCCACAATCGGCATGACACCCTCGGTACCCCGGACTCCTCGATCTCAAGCACGGGGACGCCGGGTCGGCTCCCGGACCGCTGGTGGGGCGGGGTTCCGGCCGGGTCAGACGGTGATGACGACCTTGGCCCGCGCGTGCTCGCCTTCGAGGTACCGGATGGCCCGGGGCACCTCGTGCAGGGGATAGCTGCGGTCGATGACCGGGGTGAGGCGGCCGGCTTCGGCGTGGGCGCGCAGCGTGTCGAGGTGCTGCCGGGCGGGCACGGTGGTGAGGACGACGATGCGGTGTCGGACGAAAGGGGCCAGCAGCCGGCCGCGCGCGATCAGCCCGATCGGCCCGACGAGGCTGCCGCCGCGGTACACACCGCCGCCGGAGAGCACAAGCGTCCCGGTCGGGGTCAGCACCCGTCGCAGCGCCCGCAGTGAGCGGTTGCCGACCAGGTCGAACACCACGTCGTAGCGGCGGGTGTCGAGCGCGAAGTCGTCGCGGGTGTAGTCGACGACGTGGTCGGCGCCGAGGGAACTGACGAGTTCGACGTTGCGGGTGCTGCACACGGCGGTCACTGTCGCGCCGAGCGCGGTGGCCAACTGGACCGCCAGCGTGCCGACCCCGCCGGAGGCGCCGTTGACGAGCACGCGGTGGCCGGGCTCGACCGGCCCGGCGGCCAGGCCCATGAGTGCGGTGACGCCGGCCAGTGGCAGGGCGGCGGCCTGCTGCGCCGTCAGGTTCGCCGGCTTCGCCGCGACCAGGCTCTCGGGCACACACACGTACTGCGCGAAGGCGCCGTTGGCGTCACCGAGGTCGCCGAAGACGGCGTCACCCGGCTGGAACTCCCGAACGTGGGCGCCGACGGCCTCGACCCGGCCGGCGAAGTCCCGGCCCCGGATGCGGGCCCGGGGCCGGGAGCGGCCCAGCGCCAGCCGCGCCAGCCGTGGATCGCCGCGCATGGCATGCCAGTCGTACGCGTTGAGTGCCGCCGCCTCCACCCGCACGAGCACCTCGTCGGGGGCGGGCACCGGCGTGTCCACGTCGGCGAGGGTGAGTGTGTCGGGTGGGCCGTACCGGTCCTGGACGATCGCCTTCATGAGTGCACCCTCCCTAGGTGTACGGCGTACACCTGATGCGGAAAAGGCTAGGTGTACGCCGTACACCTGTCAAGGGGATTAGGGTTCGGTTGTCCACCGGACGACGAGGAGCGAGATGGCCGAGCAGGCGGAGACGCTGCGCCGCACGCCACTGAGCAGGGACCGGGTCCTCCGCGCCGCCGTCGCGCTCGCCGACGAGGCCGGGATCGAGTCCCTCAGCATGCGTAACCTGGCCCAGGACCTGGGCGTCGTGCCGATGGCGCTCTACAAGCACGTGGCCAACAAGGACGAACTGCTCGACGGCATGATCGACGTGGTCGTCGGCGAGATCGGCGCGCCCGAGGTCGGTGCCGACTGGAAGCCCGCGGTCCGCCAGCGCATCCTCTCGGCGCGCGAGGTGCTGCAGCGCCACCCCTGGGCACCGCTGGCGATCGAGTCGCGCAACATGGCGACGCCGGCCGTGCTGGCCTACCTCGACGCCGTGATCGGGACGTTGCGGGCCGGCGGATTCTCCGTCGATCTGGCCCACCACGTGATGCACGCGATGGGCAGCCGGGTCCTGGGCTTCAGCCAGGAGCTGTTCGACGCCGACCGGCGCGCCGGTCGGTCCGGCCGGACCGAGCCGGCCCCGCCGGCGGCCCTGCCACCCGAGGTCGCGGCCATGTTCCCGCACGTCGCGGAGATCGCCATGGCGGCGTCCCACGACGACGCGTCGGTGCTGGGGCAGGGCTGCGACGACCAGTTCGAGTTCGAGTTCGCGCTGGACCTGCTGCTGGACGGCATCGAACGACTGCACGAGCGCGGCTGGGCGTCGCCGCGCCGGCCGCACTGACGTCCCGCACCGGCCCCGCCACGTCCGACGGGGCCGGCTCGACCGATCGCGGGTCAGGTCAGCTGTTCAGCCGAGCGAGCAGGGCGGTGGCCATGCCCTGCTCACCCCGGGCGTTCGGGTGGAACGGTGCTGCCGAGTTCTGGGGCACCAACCCCTCGACCCACCGGGTGCCGCTGCCCTTGCACGCGTCACGGCCGATCGACGGGGTGTAGACGTCGGCGTAGCTGGCGCCGTTGGCACTCGCGGCGCTGGCCAGCATCGCGTTCAGCGACTTCTCGACGCCGCGCAGGTACGGCACGTCCTGGTAGGCGATCGGGACCACCGGCCAGCAGCCGTAACCGGTGTCCGGCAGGATCGCCGGGTAACCGAGGACCACGACCCGCGCGCCCGGCGCGGCCTGGCGGACCGCCCGCAACACGGCGGTCACCTTCGGCGTGGCGGCGACGATCCGCGCCTGCAACTGGTCGACACCTCCGGCGGTGTACCGGTTCTTGCACGGCGACCCGAGCGGGCTGCTGAGGCTCGCCTCGGCACAGTCGCCGATGATGCCGGCGAAGCCGATGTCGTTGCCGCCGATCTGCACCGTCACCAGCGCCGTGGTGGACGTGACCGCGTTGAGCTGCGGTGGCAGCGTGACACCCAACTGGCCGCTGCCCCCGTAGAGGATGTCGTCGGTGGTGGCGCCGGAGCAGCTCACGTCGGCGAACGACGACGAGCCCGCGGCGGCGGCCACCAGCGAGGGGTAGTTGCGGTTGGAGCGCAGGCAGTTCAGGTCGACCTGGGTGGGGACCAGCGGACCGGCGGTGTACGAGTCGCCGAGCGCGACGTACCTGCCGGCGGGTACGGCGGCGCTGGCGGGTGTGGCGACGGTGAGCAGCACGCCGACGGTGGCCACGGCGAGTGTGGCCAACCGGCTGGCTGCCCGCAGGCGGGGTAGGAGGGGCAGGCGGGGACGGATCATGACGCCTCCCAGAGGGGATCACGGGGGTGGTGGTGCCGCGATCCTGTCGCCGCCGACGCCGCACGTCAATATCGATGAGCCTCACTAAATTGTGTTCCGAGGTGTGGGACGGCACGGTGGTGCTCAGCCCCGGCGCGCTGCGCCGGCCGCGCCGGTCTCGCCACTAACGACCCGCCTCGGGATCCGATCGGGCCGCAGCCGGGTGCCTGGCTACTGCCCGGCCGGCACCTGGTCCTTGACGTCGTCGTAGCCGACCTTTCCGGGTGCGGCGGCCGGCGCGTAGATCACGCGCAGCACGCCCGTCGGAAACGCCTCGGTCGCCAGCACCCGCAGGTGGTACGCCTGGTCGCCCTCGTCGAAGAGCTTGCGGCCCTTACGCGCCGCCACCGGATGCACCAGCAGGCGCAGCTCGTCGACCAGCCCCGCGGCCAGCAACTGCTGCACGACAGAGATGGACCCGGGGATGAGGATGCCGCGCACTCCTTCGTCGGCCTTGAGCGACGCGACGGCATCGACGAGATCACCGGCGATCAGCTCGGAGTTTCGCCAGGAGAACGTCAGCGGTTGGCGGGAGACGACGACCTTGCGGATGTCCCCGAGTTGCTTGGCGAACGGCGCGTCCTCCCCGCCGGCGGCCTCCCGGTCGGGCCACGCGCCGGCGAAGCTGTCGTAGGTCTCACGGCCGATGAGCAGCACGTCGCCGGTCTCATAGTCCTCGGTGACGGCGCGGCCCATGTTCTCGTCGAAGTACGGGAAGTGCCAGTCGGGGTCGATCTCGGCCACCCCGTCGGCAGAGATGAACAGGGTGGAGATGACCTTTGCCATCGCGGGAATCCCTTCAGCTCAGGTGATGTCGCAGGTAGACCGGCGCATCATCCCAAACTCTCCCGCCAGCGTCCGCCCCGACGAGGACTTCGGCGTTTCGCTCTCGTGGCGAGCGGCCGGCGGCCACCTCCGCGGGGGCGGATGCGGTAGTGGGCGCTACACCGCCCACCGCCTCCGAGCCGGTGCCAAGGCGGCGCACGAGTGGGCGGGCCCGGCGTTCACCGAGCCCGCCCGTCTCGCGGTCAGGCAGGTTAACGTTGCAGGGTCAGCAGACCCGGCCGGTACGGCAGGAGGCCGTAGTCGACGCCGTTGGAGCTGGGCGAGCGACCCTGGTAGAGCAGTTGCAGGTTGCAGGCGTTGACAGTCATCGTCTGGTCGGCGCTGGTCCGCAGCAACTCACCGTGGCTGATGTCGTTGGTCCAGGTCGCACCACTGTTGGCCTTACCCGCGAACGGGTTGCTCTGAGACGCGGCCTGCGGCGTCCACGAACCGTTCAGGCTGGTCGCCGTGAACGAGCGGAAGTACCGACCCTGCGAACCGATCGCCTCGACGATCATCAGGTACTTGTTCAGACCCTGCAGCTTGTACACCTGCGGCGCCTCGAACAGGTTGTTCGTCGTGTCACTCATGATCGTCGTGTAGCTGCTACCGAAGTTACCCGGGAAGTTCCCGATCGGCATGCTGACCCGGTAGATCTTGCCGTTGTCACCGGCGAAGAACAGGTACATGTTCGTCCCGTCACCGATCAGCGCCTGATCGATCGGACCCGTCCCCGAACCCGTGATGCTCCCGGTGAACAACGTCTGCGCCGCCGACCAACCATTCGGATTCGTCGGGTCACTCGAAGTCCGGTACGAGAACGCCGGCCCACCCCACTGATAGGCGAGCACCCAGATGTTCTTCGGCGCGAAGTAGAACAACGACGGCGCCACAGTCCCCGAGTTCATCCCGTTCTGACTCGCCGACGCCATCTGCGAGTAGTTCGTGAACAGACCGAAGTTCATCGAACCCCACCTGGTCCCGAAGTCGTGCGTGGTCGCGTAGACCAACTGCTGACCGTTGTACGGCGCCACGGTGAAGTCCTTGAGCGACACCCACCCGGACTTCGGGTTCGCCAGCGATCCGGTCGACGACCACCGGTACGACGAGGGCAGGTCGCAGCCGTTCGGCGGCGGTGTCGTCGGAGGCGGGGTGGTCGGTGGGGGCGTCGTCGGGGGCGGGGTGGTCGGCGGTGGGCTGGTCGGCGGGGGCGTCGTCGTCGGGGGCGGCGTCACCGGGTTGCCGGTGCACGCCACACCGTTGAGCGCGAAGCTCGTCGGCGCGGGGTTGCTGCCCGTCCAGGAACCGTTGAACCCGAACGACACAGTGCCGTTGGTCGGGACCGAGCCGTTGTAGCTCACGTTCGCCGCGGTGACCGCGGAGCCGCTCTGCGTCAACGCGGTGCTCCACGCCTGGGTGACCGTCTGCCCGGCGGCATAGGACCACGTCAACGTCCAGCCGTTCAGTGGGTCACCCAGGTTGGTGATCGACACGTTGGCGCTGAATCCACCCTGCCACTGCGACGGCACGGCGTAGTCGACCGAACAGCCCGCCGCCGCGGCACCGGCCGGCAGCGCCGCGACGACAGTCGTCGAGACGAGTAGGGCGACGCCGGCCGACGCCAGACCGACATTTGTGTATCTGGATCTGGTCATAGAGCACCTTCCTGAGGGGGGCGGCGGCCATGCATTGGTGGTGATCGCTGGCGTGGTCGCGTTTGTGAGCGTTAACAGGCCGCGACAGGTATGTTACGGGAGCGCTCCCATACCCTCAACCTCGAACTCACGAGTTTCGATTTCTCGTCGGTCGGAGGCTCACGAATACATCAGGTGCAGCGTCATGCCGGCGTCGGCGTGCGCCAGATTGTGGCAGTGGTTGGCCCACACCCCCGGGTTGTCGGCGCGGAACGCCACCTCCCACACCTCGCCCGGCCGGACGTCGAACGAGTCCAGCCACAACGGACTCCCGGCCGCCGGCTCTCCGTCGCGCGACAGCACCAGGACGTGGTGGCCGTGCAGATGCCACGGGTGCACGACCTGGGACCGGTTGACGATGGTGAACCTGACGACGTCGCCGAGGCGTACGACCTGCGGTGGGATGTCCGGGGCGGCCGCGCCGTTGACGGTGTGCGCGTAGCGCGGGAGCAGGCCGTGCAGATCGAGTCCGCGATCGAGCACCAGTGTGAGGCTCCGGTCGAACCGCGACCAGGGCACCGCGACGGCAGCGCCGTAGTCGAGCGGATCCAACACCGGCCAGTCGCCCGTCGACGTGGACACCGCCCCGGTGGAATAGACCACCCGCCCGTCGACGAACAACGCCACAGGCGTGGCTGGTGCGGTGAACACCAGGTCGTAGCGACCCCCGGCGGGGATCAGCACAGCGGTGTCCACGAGCGACGTCGGGCCTTCCAGGTCGACGCCGTCGATCGCGGCGACCCGGAAGGCGGTCCCGGCCAGGGCGTAGCGGTGCGTCGTACTGTCGGTGTTGATCAGCCGCAGCCGTGCCGGCTGACCCGCCTCGACGCGCTCCGTTCTCGGTGCGGGCAACGGCCGGCCCACCAGGGTGTGCACCGGCACCGTGACGTCGAGGCCGGCCGTCGGCCCCGGGCGGACCACCAGGACTCCGTAGAGCCCCATCCGGACGCCGACATCGGAGACCGAATGCGTGTGGTACCAGTACGTTCCGGCCTGATCGGCGCGGAACCGGTAGACGAACTCCTGCCCCGGCAGCACCGCGGCCTGCGTCACGCCCGGCACCCCGTCCTGACTGTTCGGCACGTCGTACCCGTGCCAGTGCAGCGTGACCCCACGCCCGATGTCCCGGTTGCGCAGCGTCACCTGCATGACATCGCCGACCGTGGCGGTCAGCTCCGGCCCGGGTACCTGCGCGTTGAACGCCCACGCCGCGACGTCTCGGCCGTCCGCGCGCACCGTGGCGGTCCCGGCCGTCAGAGTGAACCGCCGGGTCGGCTCGTCGGCGGTCCGCGCATCCCGGTACCCATGATCATGGGGTACGGCGGGCGCGGCAGCCGGAACGACAGTCAGCCCGGTCCCGGTCACCAACGCGCCGACCGCCACCACGAGAGCCACCCGGGACATCGCCCGCGACGGGCGCGCACCGACGGCCCGCCACGATACCGCCGTCGCCGTGACGGTCCCGGCGACGGCGAGCAGACCCGCGCCCGCCGACGCGGGATAGCCGTGCAGAACCGTCACGAACAGGGCGCTGCTTGTGGCGTACCCGGCGAAGAGCAGCGGGACCGCGACGGACCTGATGTCGCCCGGGACCGGCAGCAACCGCGGCCCGGCCACGGCCACCGCCGCGAGCGACAGTGGACCTGTGACAAGCACCTTCTCCCCCGCGAACCACCAGCCGGCGCGAGCGAGCCCGATGATCGTGATCGCGCGGGCCAGCGTGGCGAGCAGGGCGAGGGCCGCCAGCGCCAGGGCGAGCGGACGACGCCTCGCGACCGCCGCCGAGCCGGCGCCGAGCCAACCGGCGGCCGTGAGGACGGCGATCACGAGATCGACGGCGAGCAGCGAGCCGGTGGTCATACCGGCGCCCCCGGGCGGACCGGCAGGTCAGCGGTGGCGACCGGCGCCGTCAGCCTTCGCGCCGCCTGGTGGACGCCGACCACGACGTGCACCGCGATGATCCCGTTGACGGCGTGCAGCCCACCGATGATCAGACCGAGCGGGGTGCTGACGCCCGCGGCGTCAGTGGCAGCGCGGGCGAGCATGGCGATGAGCGCCTGCACGACGACGAGGCCGAGCGGCAGGAGCGCCAGTGCGACGAGCCGACCCGGTGCCTTCGCCAGCGCCGCGAACAGCGCGGTGAGCAGGGTGAGCACCGGGATGACCGCCATCCCGTTGACGCTGTGCAGGGCGTACGAGTCGTCGGCCGCGGGTTTCGTGAACGCGCCGACGGCGGCGAAGACGAACTGCAGGGCGAACGAGACGAGCAACAGGGCGCTGATGATGACGAATGCCTTACGCATTGTGGTCTCCTAGTGGTGCGCCGCGGCCAGTGCCCGGGCGACGTGGTCGGTGGCCGTGATCGCCCCGTACGCGACAAGGCGGACGAGGTCGGCGTCGGCGGGATGGGAGAGCCGCCACAGAGCGACGTCGCCAACGCTTATCGCGCTCGGTGCGAACGCGGCCAGCAGGGCGATCCGCGTTCCGACGCGATCCCGGCCCGGCACGTCCCGGACCAGGTCGACGGCCCAGTCCGCCGGTCGGGCCGGAAACCGCCCGTCCTCCCAGCGCACGGTGCCCGTGACGGTCTGGCGGGCAACGTCGCCCAGCAGGTCCCCGCCCCGCGCGGCGGCTTGCGTCAGGGCCGCGTAGGCGACGCCGACCGGGCTGTCCCCCGCCCAGTCGGGTGCCGCCGGCGTGCCGGCGGGTAGGAGCGCGAGACTCCGGCCGGGTTCCTTCGGTCCCCGGGCCGCCCGGGCGGAGAACCAGCCCCCTACCGACCGCGTCAGCGGGGACCGTTGCAGGCCGCCGGGAAGCAGGTCGGGACCGAGCAGGGCGGACACCACCCGGTTGATGAAGTGGAAGGCGAGCACGGTGCCGGTGATCTCAGGCTGGTACGGGCTGGTCCAGCCGGCGGTCCCGGGGTTGCGGCTCGCCTTCGCCCAGGCGACGAGTTCGGCACGCCGCGCTTCGGTTGGGGTCTCGTCCCGGATGACGACCTCGGCGAGCTTCGATTCGCCGAGGGCGTGCAGCAGCATCGCGTGGGCGTCGATGCAGAACTGGCAGCGGTTGGCCCGCGACACCGCCGCCGCGACGAGTTCCCGGTCGACCCGGGACAGGTCCCCGGCGAGCAGTGCCTCACGCATCAGTGCCCAGGTCGCGGCGAGCACCTCCGGCACTGCCGCGAGCACCTGGAAGGTGGGCAGTGGACCGAGGAAGTCCTCGGACAACTGCCGGTAGACCGTCGCGGTCAGGCCGGTCGCGGCCGAGGCTCGCACTGGGGTGGAGAAGCGGTATGTCATGGGTCCGATGCTCGCCTCGACGAGCCGGGAAAACGTCGTGCCGTCGCAGGCACTCGGCCGGCTGCGGCTACCGCGTCCGCGGTACGTCCTCCTACCGCGAGCGGTGGACGCCGGTGCGTCCGGACCGTTCTACGCTTCGACGATGCGTCGCGACCTGCCGTACGCCCTCAGCGGCCTCGCCCTCGGCGGCCTCCTGCTCGCAAACGCCGCGCTCGCGCCGGACGCGGCGGCGATCGGGGCGCTCGACGTCGCCCTGGTCCTGGCCATGGCTGTCGCCCTGGCGGTGTGCCGGCGGTATCCGGCTGTGGCGTTGGGCGTGGTGACCGTCGCCATGCTGGCCCTGCACGTCCGGGTGCATCCGGGGGTGTCCGCGGCGTTCCCGGCGCTCGCCGCGGTCTACGTCGCCGCCTGGCGGGGGCAGCGGGCCGCCGCAGTGGTCGCCAGTCTCGTCTTCCTCGGCGGGTTCCTGGCCCGGGACGTCGCGGTGACCCCGACCGGCCGGCCCGGTCAGCTGATCGTCGAGCGAACCGCACTCCTACTGGGCTGGTTCGTAGCGGCGAACGTCGCGGGTCTCGTGGCACGGCAGCGCCGGGCGTACCTGGAACAGGTCGAGCAGCGGGCGATCGAGGCCGAACGCACCCGCGAGGAGGTGGCGCTGCGTCGGGCCGGCGAGGAGCGCCTGCGCATCGCCCGCGACCTGCACGACTCCCTGACCCACAGCATCTCGGTGATCAAGGTACAGGCCGGGATCGCCGTGCACCTCGCCCGCAAGCGCGGCGAGGAGCCGTCGGCCACGCTGCTGGCGATCCAGGAGGCCAGCAGCGCCGCGATGCGGGAGTTGCGGGTCACGCTCGACGTCCTGCGCTCACCCGCCGACGAGGACCGCCTCGGGCTGGCCCGGGTGGACGAACTCGCCGCGCGGACCCGGGCCGTCGGCGTCCCGGTGCAGGTCACGGTCACCGGTGCGGTCGGGGACCTGCCCGCGGAGGTCGACCAGGCCGGGTACCGCGTCGTCCAGGAAGCACTGACGAATGTGGCTCGGCACGCCGGCCCCGCCACCGCGCACGTCCATGTCGAGTACGCTCCGGCGCAGCTCGCCGTCTCGGTCACCGACGACGGTCGCGGGTCACCGGCTCAGCCGATGACACCGGGCGTGGGCCTACGCGGCATGCGCGAACGGGTGACCGGACTGGGCGGCACCCTGCATGCCGCCGCCGATGACAACGGATTCACGGTACGGGCCACGTTCCCGCTGCACACTCCCGCCCCGACCCAGCGCCCGCGCGAGGTCCAACCAGCTCAGTCCGCGACGGATCGTGACGGTGCCGACCGGAGGGAGGAGCCGGCATGATCCGGGTTCTGCTCGCCGACGATCAGGCGTTGATGCGTGCCGGTTTCCGGGCCCTGCTCGACGCGGAGGACGACCTGGAGGTCGTTGGCGAGGCCGGCGACGGTGCCGCTGCCGTCCACCTGTCGCGACGTCTGCGCCCGGACGTGGTGCTGATGGACGTGCAGATGCCGGGGCTCGACGGCATCGAGGCGACCCGCCGCATCGCCGCCGATCCGGACCTCGGCGCGGTCCACGTCCTCATTGTCACCAACTACGGGCTCGACTCCTACGTGTTCGCCGCCCTGCGTGCGGGGGCCAGTGGTTTCCTGCTGAAGGACGCGGACCCGGCCGACCTGTTGCAGGCAGTCGCCGTGGTGGCTCGCGGCGACGCACTGCTCGCGCCGGCCGTCACGCGGACACTCATCAGTGAGTTCGTCTCCGGTCCGCCGCCGGCCGAACCGGCAGCCGGACGTGAGGTGCTCACCGCCCGCGAGCAGGAGATCGTCGAGCTGGTCGGCAACGGGCTGAGCAACGACGAGATCGCCCGGCGAATGGTGATCAGTCCGTTGACCGCCAAGACGCACGTCAATCGGGCGATGACCAAGCTGCACTGCCGCGACCGCGCCCAGTTGGTGGTGTGGGCGTACGAGTCGGGCTTGATCACCCCGCGTCGGAGGTGACCGTCGACGCGGCCCGAAGGGGGCACCCGTCGGCACACGGGTTCGGGCCGACGCACTAGCATTGCCGCCGTCCGACGACGGCTCTGCTGAAACGAGGCGACATGCGTTGGCTCCGGCGGTTGCTGGGCGGTAGGCGGGTCCAGCTTGATCCGGGACGACAGCAGGCGTTGCTCCGCGACGTGCAGCACCGCTACGGCGTTCACGCGCAGATCCGGTTCACCGAGCAGGTCGAGGCGCTCACCACCACCCTGGACAGCGACGACGGCCTGGTGGTGGCGGCCCAGATCGTCGGTCAGGTCGCCGACGAGGCGCACGTGGACCTGCAGTCCCAGGCCCAGGAGATCCACCGGCGGACCGGCCGCCGGCTGCTTGTGCACCGCCGCAACTACCGGCCGCTGTGGCGGGAGGCCGGTCCGGCTCTGCGGTGGCCGCTGTTCGCGTTACCGTCCGGCTTCTACCCGTACGCGCAGGTGGCCGCCGCCGTCGCGGTGGTCGGCAACCGGGCTCCCCGGCTCGACCGGGTGACCGACCCGAATCCGTTGCTGACCCGTGTGTTCGAGGTGCTCGACCTCACCACCGCAGGCTGGGAGTACGGCCGGGTGCGGGTGGACACCGACGCCGCCGCGCTCGCCGATCGGCTGATCACGACCGCCGGGCAGGTCCTCGCCGCGATGGACGACCCGCCCCGGTTGCCACCGTCGGTGCGGGAGCTGATGCGCCGCAACAACACCTTCGACGTGCACGACCCGGCCGGCCCGCGGGTGGTGGGCGGGATCAACCTGGGCGCGAGGATGCGGGAGAACTTCCTGGTCTGAGCACCCTCGGGCGCTCCTGATCGGAGCGTCGGTCGGGAACGCGCGTCGGCTGCCCGCCGGTCACCGGTCGGCGGTCGGCGGTGTTTGCGCTTGTTCGACCTGCTGGATGAGTTGCTTGAGGTGGGCGATCTCGTCGCGCAGGGCGGCTTGACCGGCGGCGGTGAGGGTGACCCAGGTGCGCGGGCGCTTGCCCTCGTAGCCCTTCTCGATGTGGATCAGCTCGGCCTTCTCCAGGACGGTCAAATGCTGCCCGAGGTTACCGGCGGTCAGCTGCAGGGTGGTGCGGAGAAAACCGAACTCGACCTGGCGGCCCTGGTGCGCGATGGCCATGATGCCGAGCCGGACGCGCTGGTGGACGACGTCGTCGAGGCCGTTGGCGGGGTGATCGGTCATCACGCGCGAACCGCGGGGGTCGGCCGGAACAGGGCGAAGGCGGCGGCTCCCAGGAGCAGCACCCCCGCTGGGACGAGCAGCTGCGGCAGGAAGAACCACCGCGACGACGAGTGAATGACCTGGTTGCCCTGAACCATCCCGATCGCCAGGTAGACAAGGGTGTACGCCAGCAGTGCCCAGTGGCGTTCGACCCACGCGAGCACCAGCAGCGCCAGCCCGATCGCCGCCAGCGGACTGGCCAGCCCGTTGACGAGCCACGCGGCCGGCCCGACCTCGATCCGCACCGGGTCGGTGGAGAAGGGGTCGGCGGGCTGGGGAAGGAGCGGGTGGAACGTCAACCAGATCGACACGGCTGTCATCAGGACGGCCAACGCGACGCCGACGACGACGTAGGGGCGGATGGGGGTGCCCACGCCGCGCCGTCGGGACTGTCGTACGTAGAAGCCTGCGATCGCCGCGTAGGAGAGCACCAGCGCGACTGTCCAGTATCCGAGCTCCACCGGGTTGGGCGTCATGCAGACCGTGTGCTGGGGGCGGGATCGGCAGGTGCCGAAGACGTCGAGGTAGGGGGCGTACCGGTAGACGGGGATCGCGAGCAGGGTGATCGTCGCGAAGACCGACAGCGGGAACCAGGTGCCGCGCTGGGCGACACGGACCCGGCGGGTCAGGTCACGCACGGCCGCCAGCAGCTCGTGAGGGCTGTCCGTCTGAGGAACAGGATCGTCTGTCATGAAGTTAGCTTTGCATTACAGACCTGACTGCGCAAGAGAACGCACGATGCTTTCGTGGCCGACACGACAACTGCGCGCAACAGCTTGCCCACCCGCCGCACACCGCTCGACCATCTGCTCATGGGGCCAGAGCGTCGTGTCATCCTCGGGGTCGACGTGGGCACCACCACCGTGCGGGCGGGCGCGTTCGCACTGGACGGCTCCGCTCGACACGTCCGGACGCGGACGTACCCGCTCCTCCAACCGCTGCCCGGCTGGCAGGTCCAGGACCCCGACGTGCTGGTGGCGGCTACCCTCGCGGCGGTGTCCGCGTGTGTCGCCGACACCGCCGGGGCGGAGGTCGTCGCCCTCGCGGTCAGCTCCCCCAGGCACTGCGTGATCGGGTTGGACGCGACACTCACGCCGGTGACGCCGCTGTTGACCGGGGCTGACACGCGGTCCGCGGAGGTGGCCCGCGACCTGCGGGTCTCCGGCCAGAGCCGGGAGTTGCACCGGGTCACCGGCACGCCCGTGCACCCGGGAAGCCCGCTCTGCAAGCTCATCTGGTTCGCCCGTCACGAGCCGTACCTCTGCACCGCGACGCGATGGTGGATCGGCCTGAAGGACTACCTGGTCCATCGGCTGACCGGGACGTTGGTGACCGAACTGTCGTCGGCGTCCGGCACCGGCATGTTCGACGTCCATCGACGGGTGTGGAGCGCGGGCGTACTCGATCTCGTCGGGGTGTCCGGCAGCCAACTGCCCCCGGTCCTGCCCACGACGGGCGTGTTGCGGCTCTCCTCGGCGGCAGGGCAGGGGGTCGGCCTGCCGTCCGGCACACCTGTCGTGGTGGGCGCGGCTGACGGTCCGTCGCGCAGCCTGGGCATGGCGGCGATCGACAGCACCGTCGCCGGTCTGACCCTCGCGGCCACCGGGGCCCTGCGGACCGTCGTCGCGGCTCCGCTCGTCGACCCGTCGGAGACCTTCTCCTGCGCTGCGCTGACCGAGGACGCGTGGGTGGTCGGCACGACGGTCAACAACGGCGGCAACGTCGTGCGGTGGGCCGGTAGGGCCCTCGAACCCGACGTTTGCCCGGCGTCCGACGACCAGTTCAGCGCGCCCGGACTCCTGGCTCTCGCAGAACGGATCACCCCGGGGAGCGACGGACTGGTGATGTTGCCCCAGCTACGTGCCGACCGCACCCCGCAGGGGGAATCCGGCCCGCCGGGCGCGTACCTGGGGCTGCGCAGCGAGCACTCCCGAGATCACCTGGTGCGGGCCGCGCTGGAGGGTGTGTGCCTGCACCTCGGCGACGTCCGGGACCGCCTGGCCGAGCTGACCCCGATCAGCAGGGTTCGGCTGACCGGCGGCGCCTTCCGGCATCCACTGTGGCGTGCGGTGATGGCCGCGGTGCTTGACTGTCCGACCGACGTCGCGGGCGAGGACGACGATGCCGCCCTCGGCGCGGCGGCGCTCGGGCTCTTCGCGATCGGCCTCGCCGCCGACCTCACGGAGGCGGTCGCCCTGCTCGACCCGGAGATCGTCCACGGCGAACCGGTCGCGGTCGACCCATGTCTCACCACGACCTATCGCGGCCTGCGCGCGAAGCTGCCCGTACTCCGCACGGTGGTGGGCCGCGTGGGCGAGATCCTTGACGAGGTGGCCGCCGACCCGGACGTCGACAGGTGGGTCGAGGCGGTCCCGGGGGCGTCGTGAGCGGCCGACCCGGCCGGCTGAGGCGGGGCGGCGTCAGTGCTCGGGGTCCTCCTTGACCTGGGCCACGAGCTGGGTCGGGTTGACGTAGCGCAGTGCGACGACGAGCAGCACCAGCATCATCGAGGTGTAGATGACCGCCATGGCGTCGACCGACTGTTGCGCCCTGATGCCGGACGCGGACATCGAGTAGTAGAGCGCCACGACGAGGGTCTGCGAGTCGGGGCCCGCGGTCAGGAAGGTGAGTTCGAACATGCCGACGGTCCGGACGAGGACGAGGATCGCGGAGGCGAGGATGCCCGGCACGAGCAACGGCGTGAGGACGCGGAGGAACACCGTGCGCAGACCCGCGCCGCACATCCGCGCGGCGCTCTCGATCCGCGGGTCGATCTGCTCGATGAACGGGGTCATGGTCAGGATGACGAAGGGCACCGATGGTACGAGGTTGGCGAGCACGACACCCGACAGGTGCCCGGCCAGCCCGAACTTGTAGAGCACGGTGGCCAGCGGGATGCCGTACGTGATCGGGGGCATGAGGATGGGCAGCAGGAACACGAGGAAGGTCAGCCGCTTGCCGGGGAAGGACCGTCGGGCGAGGACGTAGGCCGCCGGCACACCGATCAGCAGCGAGAGGCCCACGACGAGTACGGAGACCTCGAGTGTCACGACGATCACCTGGAGCAGCGCGAACTCGTCCCAGGCCCGGCCGTACCAGCTGGTGGTGTAGCCGTCCGGGAGCCAGGTGTCGAACCAGCGCCTGCCGAACGAGCTGACCAGCACGGACGCCACGACGCCCAGCAGGTTGAGGAAGAAGAAGATGACGACGCCCCACACGAGCCAGGCGGCCGGCCGGGCGGTGACGCGCCGACGCCGGTCGTCGGTGGCGGGGGGTCGCGCCGGTGACGCCTGGGTGATCGAAGCCATCAGCCCTTGCCTCCGGTGGCGCCGGTGTAGAAACGACTGCGCGCGGCAAGCACCACCGCGATGACTACCAACTCGACGAACCCCATGATCGTTGCGATCGCCGACGCGTACGGGTAGTCGTACTGCTCGTACGCCGCCTGGTAGGCGGCGAGGGAGATGACCCGGGTCTCACCGGCCGGGTTGCCGACCAGGACGGCCGACGGGAACACGCTGAACGCCAGCACGAACGTCAGGCAGAAGGTGGTGGCCAGACCCGGCATCAGCAGCGGGAGGGTGATCCGGGTGAACCGGCGACGCCAGTCCGCCCCCAACGTCGCTGCCGCCCGCTCCAGGGTGGGGTCGATACCGGAGAGGTACGAGAGCACCAGCAGGAACGCGAACGGAAACCCGGTGATCACCAGCGAGAGGAACACCCCCCAGTAGTTGTGCGTCAGGCGTACCGGCTCGTCGACGAGGTTCGTGGCGAGCAGGATCCGGTTGAACCAACCGGTCGGGCCGAGGAAGTTCAGCAGCCCCTGGGCGGTGAGGACGGTGCCGAGCGTGATCGGCACGACAAGCAGCGTGGTGACCAGTCGCTTGCCCCGGAACCGGCCGCGCATCCGGTAGGCGATCGGCACGGCGGCGAGGACGTTCAGCAGCGCGGCGGGCAGCGCGATCCGCAGCGTGATCCAGATCGTGCCCCGCTCGTAGGCGTCGGAGAAGAACCGGGCGTAGTCGCTGAGCGGCCCGCCGTCGGTCGGCTGGAACGAGAGCGTCAACCCGTAGAAGAACGGGTAGAGGAACAGGGCGATGACGAAGACCAGCGCCGGGACCAACAGGAAGAGCTGACGGTCGACGCCCCGTTCGGCGAGACGGTGTCGCCAGTGCGCCAACGGTCGACCGGGTCCGGCGGCGCTCACCGGGTCGCCGCCGAGGCGTCCGCGCGGCGGTCGATGTCCGCGGTGCCGCCGGCGGGATAGACGAGCAGCCGCCGCGGGTCGATGGCGAGCTTGACCTGGTCGCCGGGCGCGATCCGCTGCTCGGTACGCAGGTGCAGCGACTGGCCCGTGTCGGTACGAGCCTCGGCCGCCAACTCGCGGCCCTGATACTCCACCACCTCGATGGTCGCCGACAGGGCGTTGGTGGTCCCCCCGGCCCCGTCGACGCGGATGTCCTCGGGACGCACCGCGACCACCACGTCCGCGCCGTCGGCGGGGTCGCCGACGGCCTCGCCGTGCAGGCGTTGACCTGACGACTCGACAGTGGCCCTGCTGCCGTCGCGCCGCTGCACCCGGCCCCGCCACAGGTTCCGGTAGCCCATGAAGTCGGCGACGTGCCAGTTCGCCGGCCGGGTGTGCAACTCGCGTGGTGACCCGATCTGCTGCACCCGCCCCTCCCGCAGCACGACCAGGCGGTCGGCCAGGGAGAGCGCCTCCTCCTGGTCGTGCGTGACGTAGACGGTGGTGAGCCCCAGCGACTGGTGCAGCCGGCGGATCTCGGTACGCATCTCCAGCCGCAGTTTGGCGTCGAGGTTGCTCAACGGCTCGTCCATCAGCACCAGCGACGGCTCGAACACGACGGCGCGGGCGATGGCGACGCGTTGCTGCTGACCACCGGACAGCTGACCGGGCAGCTTGTCGACGTGGTCCTCGAGCCGTACCAGCCGCACCGCCTCCGCCGTACGCCGGCGGATCTCCTCCTTCGGCAGCCGCCGCATGCGCAGCCCGAAGGCGATGTTCGCCCGCACCGTCAGGTGCGGGAAGAGGGCGTAGCTCTGGAACACCATGCCGAAGCCCCGGCGCTCCGGTGGCAGGGTGTCGATCCGCCGCTCGTCCTGCCAGATGCTCCCCCGGGTCAACGGCAGCAGCCCGGCCAGGCAGTTCAGGGCTGTCGACTTGCCACAGCCGGACGGGCCGAGCAGGGCGATGAACTCACCCGTCCCGATGGTGAGGTCCAGGTCGGTGAGCGCGTCCTGACCGCCGAACCGACGGGACACCCCGTCCAACAGCAGGTGGGAGAAGGCACTCATCCCTGCTTGACCTTCCCGCCGCCGATCTCGCGGTCCCACCTGTTGAACGCCGCCACCAGGCTCTTCGCGTCGAGCGGCACCTCGGTCGGGTTGCCGGCGATCAACGCCTCGTACTCGGGGCGGCCGAACTCCCGGATCGCGTCCTGACTCTTCTGCGGTGCCGAGGCGAGCCCGACGTCCCGCACCGCCGGCCCCGGGTAGAAGTAGCCCTCGTCGTACGCCTTGGCCTGTTGCTCGGGGGTGAGCATGAACGCCAGCAGGGCCAGCACCGCCGCCTGGGTGTCGGTCGAGACGCCCTTGGGCAGCACGGCGTAGTGCGCGTCGGTGACCCAGTGGAAGCCGTCGATCGTGGCGATCCTGGCCTCCTTCGGCACCGTGCCCAGCACCCGGGGGTTGATGTCCCAACCGGTCGTGCTGACGATCAGGTGAGCCGTGCCGTTGGCGAGGTTCTTCATCGTCTCGGTGGTGCCGGACGGGTAGTAGTCCACGTACTGACCCAGCTCCTTGAGGAAGGCCCAGGTCTTGTCCCACCCCGCGGTGGGGTCCTTGGGGTTGGCGTCACCCAGGATGTAGGGCAGCCCCATCAGGAACGTTCGACCAGGGCCGGAGTTGGCCGGCCGGGCGTACTGGAAGCGCTTGGGATTGGCCTTGGCCCAGGCGAGCAGGGCCGCCGCGGTGCTCGGTGGCGCGGCCAGGCGGGCCGGCAGGTATTCCAGCAGCGGGCCGGACGGGTAGTAGGTGACGGTGACGCCGGCGTTGCCGGCGAGCTGCTGCATCGCCGCGGCCGGTTCCAGGTAGTCGCGCATGCCGCCGAGGCGGTCCTGGAACGTCGGCAACAGGTCGAGCCAGAGCCCCTGTTCGATCCCCGCCGCCAGCCCGTCGACGCCGGTCAACACGAGACCAATGTCCACCCGGTCCGCCCCCTGCTGAGCCTTGATCTTGCCGGCCAGCTCCGGTGCCGGCGCCTTCGAATAGGTCACCCGGGAGATCACGTCGGGATTCTTGGCGACGAAGTCGTCGATCATCCCCTGGGTGAGTTGCAGGTTGCCGGCGACGTCGAGGACGTTGAGCGGCACCGCCCGACCGGGCCGCTGCGGCACCTCGCCGGTGCTGTCGCCGGTGGCCTTGCCGGGCCCCTCGGGTGCTCCGCACCCGACAGCGCCCGCGATGAGCGAGGATGCCGTGACCAGGAGAGCGCCGCGCCGCGTCATACCCATGAGCTGTTCCCTTCATCGACTACCCGGCCGGCCAGGTAGGTCCACGTCGTGCTCAGGTGGGTCGCCGACACGCACCATCCCTGAGGCATTCAGGCAGCCGGCGGGGCGCGTCGGCAACGGGTTGCCATGTATTGCCTCGCGTGGATGCGCTCGCGGCACTGGTTTGTTGCGGGGGCATTGCCGAGGGCTCACCGCCGTCATACCATGATCACGGCGCGTAGCCGGGAGGAGCATGCAGATGCCCGACCACACCAGGCCGCCCGACAAGAGGGTCACGATCTACGACGTCGCTGTCGAAGCCGACGTCTCACCGTCCACTGTGTCGCGCGCCTTCTCCAGGCCGAGCCGCGTCAACTCCGAGACCGCCGAGCGGGTCCGGCAGGTCGCGGAGCGGCTGGGCTACCGGACCAGCCCGTTGGCCCGCACCCTCAGCACGGCACGCACGCACATGATCGCGCTCGTCATCGCCGACATCACCAATCCGGTGTACGCCGAGATCGTGCGCGGCGCGCAGGAGGCGGCGTCCGACGGCGCGTACACGACGGTGCTGATCGACGCCCAAGAGTCCGACCGACGGGAACGGGAGGCTGTCGAACGGACCATGTCGACGGTCGACGGCATCGTGCTGGCCAGCAGCCGGATGTCCGACTCGGCCATCCGGATGTTCGCCAAGCAGCGGCCGGTGGTGGTCCTCAACCGCGCCATCGCCGACGTGCCCTGCGTGGTGACGGACAACCCCCGGGGCGTCCGGCGGGCCGTCGAACACCTCGGTGAGCTGGGGCACGACCACATCACGTACGTCGCCGGGCCGGAGGCCTCCTGGCCGAACGGCATCCGCTGGCGCTCGCTGCTCGAGGCCGGCATGGAGCTGGAGATCAAGGTACGCCAGATCGGCCCCTTCAGCCCCACCATCGCGGGCGGCGAACGGGCCGCCGAGGAGTTGTGCGCCCGGCCCGCGACCGCCGTCCTCGCCTTCAACGACCAGATGGCGATCGGCCTCATCCGCGGCCTCGGCCAGCGGGGCGTCGACATTCCGGGCGACGTCAGCATCGTGGGTTTCGACAACATCGTCGCGGCCGACATCGTCACTCCCGGGCTGACCACTGTGGCGGCACCCCTCTACGCGGAGGGTTCGGCAGCGACCCGACACCTGCTCACGATGATCGAGGGGGCACCCGGGCACACCGGTCGACCGATGGTCCTTCCGGTACGCCTCGTGGTCCGCCACTCGACGGCCGCCCGCAACCCGAGCCCGGGTCGGGCCCGACCGCCGTGGGTGCGCCGGCGGCCGACGCCCCACCCGGCGACGCGCCTGTGGTGAGGGCGCGCGGCGCCGCGACAAGAAACGACAACTCGTTGCCCGGTCCGGGGCACTCCGGACACCATCGGCACACCGCCCATCCAGCCACGTCACCGCGTTCGGGAGACGGGTCCATCGACGTCTCGAACGGACAACAGAGGAGAAGGCAATGAACCGAGGTTCGGTGCCCAGGCTGCGGCGAGTCCTCACCGTGCTCGGCACGGTGCTCGCCACTGTCGCGGCCACCCTCGCCGTCGCCACCACGCCCGCCACCGCGGCCCAGTCGCCGGACGACTACAGCGGCTCCGACCTGTGGTTGCGATACGTGCCGGTCAGCGACGCGAAGCTGCTGCGCGACTATCGCCGCACTGTCACGACGATCGTGGTCGAGAACGCCGACGCCAGTCCGGTCCACCGGCACACGACCGACCTCGCCATGGCGCCCGGCTCCACCGAGAAGCTCGCCGAGACCACGCTCGGCGCGGCCCGGGACGAGTTGGTGCGTGGCCTGGGAGGGCTCCTCGACCGCACGACACCCGTGACGACAGTCAGCGGCGACCGGATCCCCGACGGCGCGGTCGTGGTGGGCACGCCGGCAAGCTCCCCGCTGGTGCGCCGCCTCATTCCGACCCGCGACCTGGCCGGGGTCGGCGACGAAGGCTATGTGGTCCGCTCGTTGTCGCGCGGCAGGGATCGGTTCACCGTCATCGCCGGCAACACCGACCTCGGCGCGCTCTACGGGACGTACGCCTTCCTGCGGCTGGCGCAGACGCAGAAGCCCCTCGACCACCTCCGGGTCGCGGAGTCACCGAAGATCAAGCATCGACTGCTCAACAACTGGGAGACCGAGCGCCTCTACGCCGGCAACAACGCCTCCGGGCTGGGCGGGTTGAACGGGGAGAGCGGGGCGATCTTCAACTTCGCGGCGACCGGGGCGAGCGCCGGCGCCAACCTGCCCGTCATCCTCGACCGCTACGTCGTGGTGGCACGCGCGCTGGCGTCTCTCGGCATCAACGGCATCACCATCAACAACGTCAACGCCGACAACGCGTACCTGACAAGCGCCCGCATCGCACAGGAGGCGGCCCTCGCCGACGCCCTGCGCCCGTACGGCATCAAGCTGGGCCTGTCGATCCGCTACACCGCCCCCACGGACAGCCGCTTCGCGCCGGACACGCTCACCAACAGCCAACTCGATCCGTACGGCGCCGACTTCCGGGGTTGGTGGCAGCGCCGGGCGCAGCAGATCCAGGCCGCCATCCCGGACTTCATGGGCTTCACGGTGAAGGCCAACTCGGAGGGCCAGCCCGGGCCACAGGACTTCGGGTACGACCACGGCGACGGCGCCAACGCCATCGGCGCGGCTGTCGCACCACTCGGCATGACAGTGCACTGGCGCACGTTCGTCTACAACGCCGAGGTCGACAACGACCGGCTCAAGCGGGCCTACCTGGAGTTCGGGCCGATCGACGACGAGGTCCAACCGGACGGCACCAGAGGACGCTTCGCCGACAACGTGTTCCTGCAGACCAAGAACGGGCCGCTCGACTTCCAGGCCCGGGAGCCCATCCACCCGATGTTCGGCCGGATGGAGAACACCAACCAGGCCCTGGAGCTGCAGGTCACGCAGGAGTACACGGGTCAGAACTGGATGCTCACCTACCTCGGCCCGATGTACGAGGAGATCCTCAAGACCGACACGTACGCGACCGACGAGCACGGCAAGCTCCTGCGCGAGCGGCTGGTCGGCAACATCGTCGACGGGAGCGCCCAGCACCACCGGGACACCGCGATCGTCGGTGTCGCCAATCTCGGCAACGCCGACAACCTGACCGGTCACCACTTCTCCCAGGCGAACCTCTTCGCCTTCGGCCGGCAGGCGTGGGACTGGACGCTCGACTCGGCGGACATCGCGACGGACTGGGTCCGCATGACCTGGGGCAACGACCGTCGTGTCGTCGACACCATCCGGAAGATGATGATGGGGTCGTGGGAGGCGCTGGTGAGTTACCAGACGCCGCTGGGCATCGGCCACCAGTTCGCCGAGGGCGCGCACTACCGCCCCGACCCGGCCGACTGGGCCGGCCGCGACGACTGGAGCCCGGTCTACTACAACCAGGCCGACAGCGTCGGCCTGGGCTTCGACCGCTCCCCCACCGGCAGTGACCTGGCCGCCCAGTACTTCCCCCAACTCCAGCGGCGGTACGGGGACATCGACTCGGTTCCGGAGAACCTGCTGATGTGGTTCCACCATGTGCCCTGGGGCCATCGGATGGACAGCGGCCGGACGTTCTGGGACGAGCTGGTCTACCGCTACCAGATGGGCGTCCAGTACGTGACCTGGATGCGGGAGACCTGGGAGACGCTCGGAACCGACATCGACGCGCGGCGGTTCGCGGAGGTACGCGCCAAGCTGGCCGTGCACGAGACGGACGCCGCCGACTGGCGGGACACGTCGGTGAAGTACTGGAAGGAGTTCAGCGGACGGGACATCCCGGTCGACGACGCGCCCCTGTCGGCGAAGATCGTTGTCAACGGTACGGAGTTCGGCGGCTTCAACCTGTCCGACCCGTCGTACACCATCCCGGTGCCGGCCGGCGGCTCCCCCACCATCACGAAGGTGCGCACGACCGACCGCAGGGCGCGCTACCAGATCGTGTCCCAGGCGGGGAGCGTCCCCGGGCAGGCGATCGTCAAGGTCACCACGGAGAGCTTCTTCGGCCCGCTGGTGAAGAACTACGTCTTCAACCTGGTGCCCGACACGACGCTGACGAGCCTGCGCGTCGACGGCCAGCCGCTCACCTCCTTCGCACCGGCGGTGCTGCACTACAACGCCCTCAGGCCGGCCGGCACCACCGTGCCGACGGTCACCGCCGAGGCCGCCGATCCCGCCGCCACCGTCGCTGTCGAGCAGGCGGGCAGCGCCACCGGGCAGGCGCGGGTCACCGTCACCAACGGCGCGGCGACGTCGGTCTACACGGTGGACCTGAACACCACGAGCACGGGCAGCGACGAGTTCGACTCGAGCGCACTCGGTGCCCAGTGGCAGTGGGTACGACCGGACGACAGCCGGTGGCGGCTTGCCGGCGGCTCGCTTGTCATCACCGCGCAGCAGGGTGACCTGCAGGGCACCACCAACACCGCGAAGAACCTGGCCCTGCAGGACGTCGACGGTGACTGGACCGCGGACTCCCGGGTCGTCTTCTCCCGGCCGCTGGCCAACAACAACGAACAGGGCGGCGTCATCGGGTACGCCGACGACAACAACTACGTGAAGCTCGCCTGGGAGATGGGCAGCGCGACGGCGGCAGTCAACAAGGTTCGGCTGGTCCTGCTCCGCGAGCAGAACGGCGCGACGTCGACGGTGGAGATCACCGGCGCGGACGCCCAGCGGATCGTCGGGGCCGACGGCGCGATCTGGCTCCGACTGGCCAAGATCGGAGACACCTACCGCGCCTACTATTCACGCGACGGGAAGGTCTACCGCTTCATCGGCGCCACGACATTGAACGTCGAGCCGACGAAGGCCGGACTGCTGGCCTTCAACCGGGCCGGCACCTCCACCGACCTCGATGTCTCGTTCGACCACTTCCGGGTCGAGAGCCGGGGTGAGCGCCTCCGCTGACGCCCGACGACGTCCGGGCCCGTCCCTGAAGGGACGGGCCCGGACACGTTCACCGGTGCGGGAACCGAAGCGGTCAGCCCCCGATGGCGATGGCGAAGATGTGCATCGTCACCACGTTTGTCGCCGGCCGGGCGCTGATGTTCGGCAACACGACCGACGCCACCGCCTTGTTCTGCAACCCGACACCCACGTAGTAGATGCAGGCGGCGGTGTTCTGCCGCTGGTTGTTCGGCCGGTTCTGGTACGCCGACACGATGGCGGCGGTCCCCGCGGAACTCGGCCCGCCGTACCAGTCGGGTGTGCTCAGCGTGAACGTCTGCCGGGTGCCGTCGGCGTAGACCACGGTGCCGGTCCCCGACGGGGCGCCGTAGGTGCCGGTCAGGAGGAAGCCGAGGGTGCTGCCCGTGCCGGTCACGCTTATCGACTGCCCCGAGGCGATGGCGTTGTCGGCGGCCCCCGAGCTGACGTTCGGCCAGCGGAAGGTGACCCCGTTGCGGCTCACCGTGCCGCCCGGGGTGGCACCGGCCTGCGCCAACGCCTGCGCTGAGAGCGACGCCCCGCCGCCGTCGAAGTTTCCGACGTTGGTGTTGCTGTCGCTGGTGATGCCGACGTTGCTGAAGCTCTGCTCAAGCGTCGGTAGGGCGACGCCCGTGCTGGTGACCCGGTAGGTGCGCCCGGCCTGCACGGCGACCTCGATCAGGTCGGACTCGATCCGGGTGACCCGGGCCGCCGTGCCGTCGGCGGTGTCGACGACGGTGACGGTGCCGGTGAGGATCCGGGCCCGCAGGCGTACGGCGCCGGCGCGGTCCGGTCGGACGAGGATCTCGGTGGCCTGCCCACTGCTCCAGGTGATGCCGACCGTGTGCCCGCCCCGACCCCGCAGACCGGTGACCCGACCACTGGGCCAGGCAGGCGGCAGCGCGGGCAGGATGTGCAGCTCGCCGACGTGGCTCTGCAACAGCATCTCGGCGATGCCGGCGGTGGCGCCGAAGTTGCCGTCGATCTGGAACGGCGGGTGCAGGTCGAACATGTTCGGCGCGAGCCGGGCGGTGGTGGCGAGGTAGCGGATCAGGTCGTGGGCGCGCTTGCCCTCCTCCATCCGCGCCCAGAAGTTGATTTTCCAGGCCAGCGACCAGCCGGTGCCGTCGTCGCCGCGCAGCGCCAGGGTCCGCCGGGCGGCCTCGAACAGCTGCGGGGTGCCGCGCTTGGTGATCTGGTTGCTGGGGGCCAGCCCGTACAGGTGGGAGATGTGCCGGTGGTTGGGCTCGGTCTCCACCCAGTCGTAGAGCCACTCCATGATGTTGCCGCGCGAGCCGATCTTCATCGGAGGCAGCCGGTCCCGGGTGGCCCGAACCTGCGCCCGGAAGGTGCTGTCCACGTCGAGGATCTCGCTGGCGCGGGCGCACGCGTCGAACAGGTCCCGCAGGATCTGGTTGTCCATCGTGGGGCCGGCGCAGACGCTGGCGTTCGCGTGGTGGCTGAGCTCCGGCGAGTTCGACGGGTTGGTCACCAGGTAACCGAGGGTCGGCTCGGTGACCAGGGTGTTGAGGAAGAACTGGGCCGCGCCCTTCATTGCCGGGTAGTTCGTCCGCAGGAACTCGATGTCGCCGTTGAACAGGTAGTGGTCCCAGATCAACGTGGACAGCCAGGCACCGCCGGTCTGCCACATGCCCCAGAACGCGCCGTCCACCACGGCGGTGGCCCGCCACGCGTCGGTGTTGTGGTGGGTGACCCAGCCACTGGAGGAGCCGTACTGCACCTGGGCGGTCCGCGCTCCGGCGACGGAGAGATCGCGGACCAGGTCGAAGACCGGGTTGTGGCACTCGGCCAGGTTTGTGGTGTTGGCCGGCCAGTAGTTCATCGGCAGGTTGGCGTTGATCGTGTATTTCGAGTCCCAGGACGGGGTCAGCGAGTCGTTCCAGATGCCCTGGAGGTTGGCCGGCTGGGTGCCGGGCCGCGACGACGAGATCAGCAGGTACCGACCGAACTGGAACAGCAGTGCCGAGAACTGCGGGTCGTTGACGCTGTTGTGCTGGGCGATGCGGACATCCGTCGTCTGGTCGGCCGCGGAGGTGCGGCCCAGGTCCAGGGTGACCCGGCCGAACAGCGCCTGGTAGTCGGCCACGTGCCGGCTGCGCAGCTGGTCGTAGCTGCTGGCCCGCGCGGCGGTGAGGCGCTGCCGGGCGATGCCCTGGTAGTCGCCGCCGACGTTGCGGTAGTTGACGTAGCTGGAACCGATGGAAACCAGCAGGGTGACGCTCGTGGCGCCGCTCACCCGCAGGGTGCCGCCGGAGCTGGACACGCTGCCGCCGGTGACTGTCGCGTTGGCGAGCGCGAGGAAGCGGACCTGGCCGTTGACGCCCTCCTGGTTGCCGGAGATGCCGTCGAGGCCGATCGTGCTGCCGTCCGGGCTGGACACTGTGGTGCGTTGCGGGCTGTCGAAGGTGGCGGTGAAGCTGATCGAGCCGGTCCGGTCCGCGGTCAGCCGGATCGCGATGACCTGGTCGGGTGCGCTGGCGAACACCTCCCGCTGGTATCGGATGCCGTTGAGCACGTACGTCGTCGTGGCGGTGGCGGTGGTGAGGTCAAGCGTCCGGTTGTACTGGGAGGCTCCGCTGGCGGAGCCGAAGGCGAGCCGGAGGTTGCCGACGGTCTGGTAGGCCAGCTGGCCGCCGGGGTTGCCCATCATGGTCTGGTTGATCAGATCCTGGGCCTGGGTCCACTGGTTCGCGTTGACCAGCCGCCGGATCTCCGCAAGCGCCGCCGCGCCTCGGGTGTTGCTGGGGTCGTGGGGGCCGCCGGCCCAGACGGTGTCCTCATTGAGCTGGAGTCGTTCCGTGTCGACGTTGCCGAAGACCATGGCGCCGAGCCGGCCGTTGCCGATCGGCAACGCCCGCAGCCAGTCGGTGCCGGCGGACTCGTCGTACCAGAGCGCGAGGTCACCGGCGGCCAGCACCTGGGGCGGCGCCACCGATTCCGCGTTTGCTACGGCCGTCCAGGGCAGCGGCAGGAGGGCACCGCCCGCACCGGCCGCACCGATCTTGAGGGCTTGGCGCCGGGTCAGGTCTGACATCGATCCTCCAAACGGTGACCAATCCGGTCACCCCGATGCGTGACAACTGTGGTAACCGAGATGGGTCCGCCTCCCGGGCACCAGGACCTTGTGGAGCAGGCACGTGCCGGGCCCGAGTCAGCCAGACATCTGATGTGTTTCGCGAAGGTTACTCCGGAGCCGCGCAATAGGCAACGATCGATCGACGGGTACAATCCGCACCACCAGGCCCTGCCGTCAAGGATCATCACCGGGATGCCGGTGACGGGTGGCACGGTCCGGCGCGGCCGAGCGTCAGGCCAGCGGCCGGCGGACGCCACCTCAGCGACACATACATCGGATGTACCGCGGCGAACGGCTGCCGTCCGACACCCGCCCGGGGTCGGCTCGCCGGTCACCCGGCTCGGCGGAGGGCGTGTCGGCGTACGGGTTTCCGGCGGCACCGGTCGGGGCGGGCGGCCCACAGTGCTCGGCGAGCTGACCCCGTCCCCCGGGAGCCCAGCGGCGGCCCCCTTGAGCGCAGCACCGGGCACCGGCGCGGGCGGCGGTACGACAGAATCGGGCCGGTGAAGCTCACCTTCGACGTAGGCGTCCAGGAACGACACGAGGTGTCGTTCTCGTTCGACAAGTTCTTCGGCCGGCTGGCGATCCTCGTGGACGGTCATCCGGTGCACCAGGAGCTGCGGGTGATGTCGGTCGACCTGGTCAAGCGGTACGACTTCCCGGTCGGCCAGCACGAACGGCACGCGGTGCGCATCGAGAAGGAGCGCAAGCTCCTGTTCGCCGGCTTCCGGCCACAGCGGGTCAGGGCCTACGTCGACGGGCGACTTGTCGCCGAGCAGAGCGCCTGAGCGGGTCACCCCGACGTCAGCGGCCCCGGGGTCGGCGCGTCCAGCGCCGTCCGCAGGTGGGTCAGGAAGTCACCGAGCTGCGCCGCTGTCGCCCCGTCGAGCACGCGGCGCATGAGCGCCGAGCCGACCGCGACCCCGTCGGCGTACGCGGCAGCCTCGGCCGCCTGCTCCGGGCCGGAGATCCCGAAGCCGAGCACCACCGGCAGATCCGTGGCCTGCCGCAGTGCCGTCACCACCTGCGCGCCGGCCGCATCCAACCTCGACTGCTCGCCGGTGGTCGCCATGGCACTCACCGCGTAGACGAAGCCCCGGCTGCGGGTGGCGATCTCGGCAAGGCGCGGCGGCGCGGTCGCCGGGGACGCGAGCAGCACGAGGTCGAGCCTGCTGCCCGCCGCCGCGGTGGCGACCGGCTCCGACTCGTCGACCGGCAGGTCCGGCACGATCAGGCCGGCCACACCGGCATCGGCGAGCGCGCCGCAGAACCGGTCGGCTCCGCCGTGCAGGGCCAGATTGGCGTAGGTGAACGCGACCAACGGCACGGGTAGTGCGAGCCTGCTGACCTCGTCGAGGATCTGTCGGGTGGTGACGCCCCGCAGCAGCGCCCGGTGCGACGACTCCTGCACGACCGGTCCGTCCAGGGTGGGGTCGGAGAACGGGAGGCCAATCTCGATGGCGTCGGCGCCCGCGTCCACCGCTGCCCGTAACAGGTCGGTCCAGTCCGCGGTGACGCCTCCGGTCAGGTACGGGACGAGCAGCTTGCGACCGGCCGCCGTGGTCGCGCGGAGTCGGGTCTCCAGTTGGTTCACGACAGCTCCATCAGGGTCGCCATGTCCTTGTCGCCCCGCCCGGAGAGCGTGAGCAGCACCGTCGAACCCGACGGGATCGTGCCGTCGCCGGCGGCCCGGATCACCCAGGCGACCGCGTGGGCGGATTCCAACGCGCAGAGGATGCCCTCGGCGCGGGCCAGCCGGTGGGTGGCGGCGAGCACCTCGGCGTCGTCCACGCTCACGTAGCTGGCCCGGCCCGACTCGGCCAGGTGCGCGTGCTCCGGTCCGACGCCCGGGTAGTCCAGGCCCGGGGCGATCGAGTGTGCCTCGCCGATCTGCCCGTGCTGGTCCTGGAGCACCATGGAGCGGAAGCCGTGCAGCACACCGGGACTGCCGGCGCTGATCGCGGCTCCACCGGCCGCCTCGACGCCGACCAGGCGGGCCGGCGTGTCGACGAAGCCGGCGAAGGTGCCGGCCGCGTTGGACCCGCCACCGACGCAGGCCACGACGTAGTCGGGCGTGCCGGCGACCAGATCGGCGGCACACTGGGCGCGGGCCTCGTCACCGATCACCCGCTGGAACTGGCGGACCATCCAGGGGTACGGGTGCGGACCCATCGCCGAGCCGAGGCAGTAGTAGGTGTCGTCGACGGTGGTGACCCAGTGCCGCAGCGCCTCGCTGCAGGCGTCCTTGAGGGTGCGGGTGCCGGAGGTCACCGGCACCACCTCGGCACCGAGCATCTTCATCCGGAAGACGTTCAGCTGCTGCCGTTCGATGTCCGTCGCGCCCATCACGACTGTGGTCGGCATGCCGAGCAGCGCACCGGCGGTGGCGGTGGCCACGCCGTGCTGGCCGGCGCCGGTCTCCGCAAGCAGTCGCCGCTTGCCCATCCGCTGCGCCAGCAGGGCCTGGCCCAACACATTGTTGATCTTGTGGGAGCCGGTGTGGGTGAGGTCCTCCCGCTTGAGCAACAGGTTGATACCCAACTCCGCGGAGAGTCGCGCCGCGGGCGTCAGCGGCGTCGGCCGGCCGACGTAGACGGCGAGCAGGCGGTCCAGTTCGCCGCGGAACAGCGGGTCCGTCCAGGCCCCGGTGAAGGCCCGCTCGACCTCGACACAGGCCGGAACGAGCGACTCCGGCACGAAGCGTCCGCCGTAGTCGCCGAACCTGCCGAGCGCCGAGGGTCGACGGGGGTCGACCCGGGTGACCGGGCGGGCGGAGCGTAGGAGCTGATCCACGACACATCCCCTCACTGTTCTAGAACGATGAAGTCTTTATAGCAGCACGCTCGACTAGTGTTCTAGACCTGTCACTCAGAAAGTTCTAGAACAGTTGCGATGCGGCACGGGTGGTGGGCCGCCGCCCCTCGCGTCAGCTCTGCGGTGGGCTGCCGCCGACCGCGTAGCTGAACTGTTGGCCGCTCACCTCGCGAATGTTCCTGATCACGACGCTGCTGCCGGCGAGGATGGCGACGTCGACAACAAGCGGACGCCGGTCGGCGTCGCGAGTGATCCGCTCACTGCGCATCGCCGGTTCGCCGGCGGGCAGGCCGAGCAGACCGCCGATGCGCTCGGGCATGAGCACCGGCGAGATCGTCTCCTCGGCCTGGACCGCCACCGCGCCCGCCCGCTCGGCGAGTACGGCGTAGAGCTCGTTGCTCTCGAAGTCGACGCCCTTGAGCCGGCCACCGAGGGGTTGCGGAAGGTAGGACAGCTGATGGATCAACGGAGCGCCCCGGACCACCCGAATCCGCTCCAGTGTGAACACCTCGTCGCCCGCGGGGATCCCCAACCGCGCGGCGATGTCGTCGGGCACCGCGACGAACTCGCGACCCAGCACCCGGGTCAGCACCTCGATGCCGTGCGCGCGCAGATCGTCGGCGAGGCTGCGCAGATTACCCATCGAGTACGGGACCGGCGTGGCCCGGACGTAGGTGCCCTTGCCGGGGAACTGCTCCACCACGCCGCGGTCGCAGAGTTCGTCAAGGGCCTGGCGCAGGGTCATGAGGCTGACCCCGTACTCCTCGCTCAGGTGGCGCTGGCCGGGCAGCGCGTCCCCGGGGGCGAACTCCCCCCTGCTGATCCGCTTGATCAGATCGTCGCGGATGACCATGTACTTCGGAGTCCTACCCGGAATGACGCGCATGCACTACCCAGCCCTGAGTCGCAACGGAGCGGGCCGCGCCGCCTGACGACTGCGGTGCGCCACGTCCGTCTTCCGGGTGCCAGCGTATGGCCGAAACCGGGGTCGATCTACGCACGGGTCTCGCCGTGCGGCGAGGCAGCGGGGCGGGGCGGCGAGGCAGCGCGGCGTCGCGCCCCACCGGCAGGATCCCGCTCACCGCCCCGGTCCGCGCCCACTCCCCCAGCCGCCGACGTTGCCCACCAATCGGTCAACCGATTCTGCCGCCCGCCGATTGCGCACCCCCGAACAGTCGGACTGTCACATACGCGACACGCTTTACCGGGGTCCTTTTCCCAGTAGCACGGCACCCTCGGTATTTGGTCGGTTGAGACGCGCCCGAGACGTCCGGCACAACTGGTTCTGCGCTTTCTTCGGGGGCCGCTGGCGTGCTATGGCGGCGGAAGGCGTTCGCGGCCGAAGCCGTCTTCGCGTACCCGTTCGAGAAACTGCACCCGGTGCTCGATCGGGCGACCGGCGCGCGCGTATTTTTCCTTGATCCGGTCCAGGTAGGTCCGCACCGTGCCGGGAGCTATGCCCAACCCGCGGCCAACCGCCTCGACAGTTCGTCCGCTGCCGTACGCGATAAGCACCTCGCGCTCGCGGACGGAGAGTTGCGGCCGTTCCGGCCGGGCGTCGCGCCCCAGCCAGAACGCCTGCTCGATGGTCATCGGGGTCTCCCCGGCGGCGACGCTCCTGATCACGCCGGCCAGCACGCTCAGGTTGTTGGCCTTCGGCACGTACGCGACGGCACCGGCCTCGGTGGTGCCGGCGATGTACACCGGGTCGGGGATGACCGACACCACGATGACGGCATGTCCGGCGTCGACGAGCTGACGGACGTTGGCCGCCGGGTCGGTGAAGTTCTCCAGGTTGAGGTCGAGAATCACGATCCGCGGCGGTGCCGCGCCCGCGAGATACTCCTGCACCGAGGCCGCCAGCGTGGTCAGGTCGATGTCAGGCAGCCGGCTGATCCAGGCCGACATGCCCTCCAGCAGCATCTGGTCGTTGTCGATGGCACCAACTTCGATCACCGACACCAGGAGACCTCCACCATCGTGCCCTGATCGGGTGCGGAGTCGATGGACACCCGCCCGCCCACCTCGATCACGCAGTGCCGCAGCTCGCGCAGCATCCCCCGACCCGGCGGCACCGCGTCCGGATCGAACCCACGACCCCGGTCGACGACAGTGAGCACCACGCCGCCGTCGTCGCCGACCGCCGTCAACCACGCCTCACCCGTGCCGGCGTGCTTGGCGACGTTCGTCAGCGCCTCCCGGGCCGCGTTGGTCAGAGACTCCTCCACGTCGGCGGGAAGATCAGCCAACTCGTGGAACTGCGAGTGCACCTGCAGCCCGAGCGCCTGTTTGTCCCGGACCACGCCGGCCAGGGCGCTCGCCAGGCTGGTGACCGGGCCTCCGTTGGCGGCGGTGATCAGGCCACGCAGGTAGTCCGCGTCGCGTTGGGCGAGCGCCCGGACCTCGGCCGCGCGGTGGTCGAGCCGGCCCCGGGCGATGGTGCTCAGGGTCGTCAGCACGGTCCGGTGCAGCACGTCGTACTGCCGGGTCCGCTCGTCGAACCGGGCCTGCGCCGCCGCTTCGCGCGCACCGGCGGCGAGCGCGGCTTCGGTAGCGGCGTCCAGGTGTCTGCCGTCGGCGCGCAGGTGCCCGGCGACCACCGCGGCCAACACCGCAAAGGCCACCATGGACAGCACCGTGACGAGCACCGGGCCGAGCGCCTCCGGGCCGGCGGCCAGCTGCCGGACCGATCCAACCAGGTAGGCGACGACCAGCAGGGCGACTCCCGTCGCCGCCACCCACGCCCGGGTGAATCCGGCGACGACGATCGCCGCGCCCATGGCCGGGGGCAGGACCCAGTGCTGCCACCCGGTGGCGCAGGAGTTGACGCAGGCTGCCGGGATCAGCAGCAGACCGAGCATCGCCACCGCCACGTCGGCGTAGACCCACGTCGGATCCATCCGCCGCGCCCGCAGCGCCCGGCCGAAGAACACCACCGTCCACGCCACCGTCAGCAGGTAGCCCGCGATGACCAGACCGGGATAGCGGTACGTCTGGAGGCCGCCGATGAACGGGACCGGGATCCGGACCACGAGCTGGACGGCACGCAGGCAGGCGGCGGCCTTGATCAATAGAAGGTCCACCCGTTCGATGGCCGGCCCATAGAACGGCGCATCCGTTTCTGCCACGGATCGACCCTGCCATACCGCCCGCCACCTGCCCAGTCGGCAATTCGGGGGACACGGCTGGGAATCGACTCCGGTATGGACAATCGGGCCGCCCAGAGCATTGACTAATGCAATATCGGACTGCCAGGCTGGCACGGCCGTCGCGTCGCGTCGTACGTCGGCGGGCACGTCGTACCCTTTGCCACCGCAACCATTCGTCCTTAGCCATTCGGATGGTTCACCCCACTGCTCGGATGATTACCCCATGCCGCTGACGCTCACCATTCCTTGCCATCAGGTTGATGCCGCGGTCCAGGACGCCGAGGACCGGTTGTCCGCATCCGACGGCCGCTCCGCCATGGACCGGGTTGCCGCACTGTGGTCGCTCTCGTTCGCACTGCTGAGCCGCTTCACGTGCACGCATTCGTCGGCCGACCTCGACCGGGCCGTCACGGCGGTCCGCACCGCCCGAGAGCTGGTCCCCGCCGCCCGGCCCGAGGCCCGGACGATGGCGACCTGGCTGGCGATGCTGCTGGGCAGCCGCAACCGGCCGGAGGACGTGGTGGAGGCGATGACGACGATCGAGGCCGTCCAGCGTCGCGTCCGGTCCGCGAGTGTGGAGCACGCGACCCTGGACATGGTGTACGGCGCGCTGCTGATTCCGCAGTACCTGCGGTTCCGTCACGCGGACGACCTGGCCGGCGCCATCGGACGGCTGGAACGCGCCCTCGAGGTGCTCGACCGCGAGGTCGCCAACGACCGGTCGAGCCCGCAGTTGGCCGCGGTGACAGCCCAGGCGGCCGCGATGACACGGTCCCAGCTCGTCGCCGCGCTCACCGCCCGCGAGGGCTCCCCCGATGCCGACGAACACGACGCGGAGCGCATCCGGGCGTTGCTCGCCACCGTCGACCGGCTGTCGCCGGAGGCCGCCTTCGCCGCCGATTCGATCGAGCGGGTCCGCGTTCTGCAGCAGGGGTTGGTGCGCGGCGAGGGGGCCGACCCGCTGACGGTCGCGCGGTCCGTATCCTTCGCGCAGGACGTACCGCACCCCGGCGCGGTGGGGCACCTGACGAGCCTGGGTGAGCTGCTCCAGGACAGCGTGCGCTACGGCGTGCAGGGCGACCTGCACGCGCTGGACGCCCAGATCCACGCGATGGAGACGCAGCGGGCCGACCCGGACCAGCACGACAGCGATCCGCCCTCCACAGTGGCCGGCCTCGCGATGCTCTACCAGCTGCGCTCCCGGACCAAGGCGCTGTCGGACGATCCGTCCGCCGGGCCGGACCGGATCCGGGCGACCGACCTGGCCGAGGAGGCGCTCGCCCTCGCCGGCGGCAGCGGTGACGTGGCCCGGATGGTCCTGGCCGGCTGCAAGCTCGACGACTACCGCCCGGACGGACCGAACCAGCACCTGCTCGACGACGCCGTCACGCTGTTGCGGCGGGCCACCAGCGGCGGCACCCTCAGCCCCGAGCTGCGTCGGGTGGCGCGCGCTCAACTCGCCGAGGCGCTGGCCGCGCGCGGCTGGCGCGACGGCGACCTGGACCAGATCGACGAGGCGGTCGATCTGGTGACGACGCATCGGGACCGGTTCCGGCCAGGGTCGCTGCACCACGCGATCGCCAGCTCCCGGGTCGCGGCGATGCTGCACGTGCGGGCCGAGGCGACCGGGACCACCGAGGATCAGCTGCGCGCCGCTGACGCGTCCCGCAAGGCCGCCACGTGGACCGCCGAGCACAGCCTCATCTGGGCCTTCGACACCGCGTTGGCCTGGGCGGACTGGTCCTGGCGGCGGCGCCGGATGGACGACGCCGGCGACGCCTGCCTGCTCGCCCTGCGGGCCCTCAACCGGCTGGCCCGGGCCCAGCTCAGCCGCGCCCACAGTGAGCTGATCCTGCGTCGGCGCAGCCAGAGCCTGGTGGGCAGGGCCGGCTACGCGCTGGCCCGACGCGACCGGCTCACGGAGGCCGTGGTCGCGCTGGAGTCCGGTCGCGCGGTGCTGCTCTCCACCGCGCTGGAACGAGATCTGGTCGGTCTCTCCGGCCCACGGCACGCGCCAGTGCGGGACCGCTACCGGCGGGCGGTGCAGCGGCTGCACGAGCTGGAGGAGCGGGCACTGCACGCCAACCTGGACCCCGAGGACGAGGAGCGGGCATGAGTGACGTCCCCACCCAGCGGGAGGGCGCGGGCCTGCCGGTCGCGCCCACGACCGCCGAGCCGGCCCGTGGTGCGCCCGCCACGACCAGGGAAACCGGCGGCGGCGGGCGGGCCTCGATGGCGGCCGGCTCCGAAGAGGACAGCGGCGGCCTGCCGAAGGCGGTCTTCGCTCGCTATCGACCGGACCACGACCTCACCACCGGCGGCGAGGCGCACCTGGTGCTGCGGGTGATCGACCGCTCGTCCGGCGAGCGGCGCGTCGTGAAGGTCTATCCCACCTCGGTACGCCCGGACCCCCGGCTGCTCGACGCGTTGCGCCGAGCGGACCGGCGACACGTCGTCCGCATGATCGACTGGGGTGAGGAGACCAGTCCGTACGGCACCGCGCGCAGCTGGGAGGTGATGGAGTACGTCGAGCACGGTTCGCTCGCGGAGCTGGCCGCCAAGCGCGGCGGCCGGCTGGGGCAGGCCGAGATCCGTCGGATCGTCAAGCAGGTGACCGCGGCACTCGCCTACCTGCACGGCGAACTGCGCCACGGCGAGGCGACCGGCATCGCGCACCGCGACATCAAACCGGCGAACGTGCTGGTCCGGCGACTCACGCCGATCGACGTGGTGCTGTGCGACTTCGGGCTGGTGGCCGAGATCCGGGCGACCCGCCGCACCACCGGCCGGGCCGGCACCGCCGCGTACCAGGCACCCGAGACGTGGTGGCAGAAGAGCCAGGACCCGGCGCAGGACTGGTGGTCGCTCGGCATTCTCGTGGTGGAGTTGCTGACCGGGCGCAACCCGAACAGCGGCATCGGCGGCGCCACCGCGAACGAACGGGTCATCTTCGAGCACATCGTCACCCACGGGGTGGACCTGGGCGGTGTCCCGGAGGACTGGCTGCCGCTGTGCCGGGGCCTGCTGACCCACGCCCCCGACCGGCGGTGGGGCGCCCAGCAGGTCCGCGCCTGGCTGGCCGGCGAGACCCCGCCGGTGTACGCGCCCGAGCTGTCGCCGACCGCGACACCGGTAGCACCGGCCACGCCGGTCGTGCCGCCGTTCGAACTGGCTGGCCGGCTCTGCCGAACCCCCGCCGACGTGGGCGTCGCGATGAGCGAGAACTGGCAGGCCGGCGTGGACCTCTTCCTGCGCCGCGAGTCGCACCTGGACCTCTCCGACTGGCTACGCGACAACTTCCCCGACACCGGGCTCCCCGTCGACCTGGTCCGCAAGGCGGTGACCGAGCGCGCCGGCGCGGCCGTCAAGGTGGCCCGTTTCATCTCGTGGGTGGCCCCCGAGCAACCCCCGGTCTTCGAGAACGAGCCGGCCGACGCCCCGGGGCTCGCCGTCCTGGCTCAACGGGCGGCAAGCGGCGACCCGGCGGCCGTGGACGTCGTCGGCCGGATCGACGTCGGGCTGCTCCGTGCCCTCGCCCGCCACCGCTGCCGCTCGCATGCCGACTGCACGGACGGCTGCGCCGTGCTCGGGACCGCCGCCGACCGCCTGGACGGTGTCCGCGGCCTCGTCGAGGAGCGGATCGCCTCGGTCGGCGCGACGGTCCGGTCCGGCGCTGCCGGCGCCACTGGCTGGCCGACCCACGGCGGGCTCCCCGACGTCGCGCAGGCGGCGCCGGTCGCCCGGGCGATCGCGACCCGGGTGCTTGTCGACCCCGGTCACCGCTCGGCGCTGGTGGCGCAGTTGGCCCGGCGGCAGCCGGCCCGCAACTGTGCCTGGTGGAGGGAGCTGCGAGCGGCCGCCGGGTCGCTCGACGACGACCGGCAGCTGGCGGCCGGGGCGGTCGCGGTGGCCCTGACCGGGCTCGCCACCCGCCTCGTCGCCGAGGAGAAGGCCACCGCAGCCGCCGAGAAGGCCCGCCAGACGAGCACGTCGACAGGCGAAGCCAGGGCGGTGGCCGGCGGCAACTGGCGGGCCACGGCGCGGATCGTCCGACGGGACACGGTGAACGTCCTGCTCACCGGAGTGCTGGCCTTCCTCACGACGCTGGCCGCGGTGACGGCAGCGGTCGCGTACCGCTGGTTCGACGCGGCGGCGGCGACCGCGCCGCGCGCGTCGATCGCCCTGTCGGACGTGTACCCGCCGGTGACGCTGGCCGCCATCGCCCGGGTCCAGACGATGTTCGCCCTGCCCCTGCTGGTGCTGCTGGCGGGTCTGCTGGTCCGCCCGAGCACGCCCGACACCGCACTGCGCCTGGCGCGGGCGCTGTGCTGGTGGTGGGCGGTCGCGGTCTTCCTGCTGATCGTCACCGGGCAGGCCCGGTTCCTGCGCTTCCCGATCATCGTGGAGACGGGTGTGCTGCCGGGCCTGACCTGGCTCGACACGTTCTGGGGTGCATCGCTGCCGTACGCGGCGGCGGGCGGCCTGCTGGTGGCGATCTGGCTGGGTCGTCGCCTGGTCAACCGGGCGTGGCGGACCGAGAGGGGCACCCTGACCGGGCCGGTCGCCCGGCGGGTCCGCGGCGGCGTGGTCCTCGTCGTCCTGGGTTTGTATCTCCTCCAGCCGCTCTACGTCTGGAAACAGGTGACGGTGCCGTTCCTGCCGGATCCCACCCAGGTCTGGTTCGTGTGGTGAGAAGGAGGCCATGGTGAGGGGGACGACGCGATGAGCGGAATGACCGGTGGCCGCTACCTGGTCGAGACGGCCGCCGAGCGGCTCGCGCAGGAGCAGCGGGCGCAGTGGCAGCAGTTCGTCCAGGCCCGGGGGGAGCTGGCGGCGCTGCGGGCCGAGGCCGACGCCTACCGCCGCGTCTACGGCAGCCGCATCGCGAAGATTCCCGGCGGGGCGAAGGCCCGACCCGACCAGTCCCCCGGTCGCATCGCCACCGCCACCGCCGACGTCGCCCTGCTGGTTCGCCGTGAGCGGGACAAGCTCCGCGACGCCGTGCTCGCCGCCGCACGCGGCGACGTGGGCGGCCTGCTCGGTGCGCCGCCGACAGCCGCGACGAACCTCGCGACCCGCCGCCGGCAGTGGGACGACTCGCTGACGCAGGCCACGGCCCGACCCGGTGCGACAGTGCCGACGGCGACGCCAGCGGCCGACACCGGTTCGGCACCGGACGCCGAGGCGGCTCGGCATCAGGCGGCCCGCGTGGACCGGGCCGCCGAACTGTTCGCCCGGCTGCCGGCCTCGACGCCCGACGAGGTCCGCAGGTCCTGCGCCGCGGCCGTGGCCGAGATCTCCGCCGGCCCCACCGCGAGCCGGGCCCACCTGCTCCTGCGTGACCTGGAGCGGCGGGTACGTGTGCAGGCGCGCGCCGAGGAGCGGATCGGACAGGTCCGGCGGGACCTGCTGGCCATCGCCGCACCCGTGGAGACCGTGCCGGGAGCGGTGGCGGAGGAGTTCCGGCAGCGCATCGAAGGACTTGTCGCGGAACGCGTGGAGCACGTGCCGGACGGGCTGCGCGCCGAAGCCGCCGCGATCGTCGAGCAGGCCGACCGGGCACGGCGACGCAAGGCGGTGGCGGACGTCCTGCGGCTCGGGCTGACCGATCTGGGCTACCAGGTGGACGAGGGCTTCGAGACCCGCCTGGCGGGCACCGGAGTGGCCTACGCCGCCATGAACGGCGACAGCGGCTACGGCGTGAAGGTGCTGCTCGACCGGGACGATCCGGTCGTGCGTACCCAGGTGGTGCGGGCCGACGGCAGGCGGGCCTCGGCCGCGCAGGACCGGGCGGCGGAGCAGCAGTTCTGCGACGACTACCAGGTCGTGCGACGCCGGGCCCGCCGCAACGGCGTCCCCATCGAGGAGATCGGGCGACGGGAGCCGGGCGAACGTCCGGTGCAGGTGGTCGCCGAGACGGCGATTCCGGCGGCGAACCGCCGCCCCAACGAGCAACGAAGGGAACAGCAGCGATGAGTACGGACGCGGTGCAACGACCGGCCGAGGGGCCGGCCGAGCGGCCGGCGTGGTTGCGCGAGGTTGACCTGGCGCTCTGCGCACACCCGCAGATCCTGCTCACCGGCAACGTCCGCGACCTGTACCGGTTGCCGGAGCCGGAACATGCCGGCCGGGTCCGGTTCATGATGTTGGTCGACGCGCTGTGGACCGCCGCGCAGGGCCGTGGCTACGGCGCGTTGTTGACCTACTCCAGCGGAGTCGGGGTGGAGGTCGCCGCCCAGGTTCCGGAGCAGGGCGCCGCCGCCGTGCAGGCCGTCCTGCGCGAGGCGGACGTCGAGCTCAACCGGCCACTGCACCTGGCGCAGGTGCGTGACCTCATCAGCGCGGTTGTCGACGTACGCCGTAGACGGGCCGCCGGTCCGCCGGTGGCCCTCGTCCTGGTGGACGCGGCGCGGCTGTTCACCGGCGAACTGCTCGCCCCCGAGGAGCGACTGCTCCTCGCCACCGCCGACCGGTTGGCCTACCGGGCCACGCCCGTCGGCAAGGGCTACAACACCATCTTCTGGGTGCTCGACCGCGAACACGACCTGCCGTCGTGGTTCGCCACCGGCAACCACACCCTGCGCGTCACAGCGATTCCCGAACCCGACCTGGAGGTGCGGCTCAGGACCGCCAACGACCTGGTGGCGGGCCTACCCGGCATGCCGCAGGACCCGACGGAGCGCGCCGCCGTCAGCAGACGGTTCGCCGAGGTCAGCCACGGCATGCGGCTTCGCAGCATGCGGGACGTGGTACGGCTGGCGACGGCCGCCGGCATTCCCGGCCCCCGGGTGGACGACGCGGTTCGCGCGTTCCGGGTCGGCGTGCCGGACAACCCGTGGCAGAGTGCCGCCCTGCGGGAGCGGCTGCGGACCGCACCTGACACGTTGGGCAGCCGCGTGCTGGGCCAGCCCGACGCCGTACGCCGGGTGCTTGACATCCTGGCCCGCTCGGTGACCGGTCTGGCCGGCGCGCACACCGGCGGCCACGCCAAGCCGCGCGGGGTCCTCTTCTTCGCCGGCCCGACCGGGGTCGGCAAGACGGAGCTGGCCAAGGCGCTCGCCGAGCTGTTGTTCGGCGACGAGCACGCCTACCTGCGCTTCGACATGAGCGAGTTCGCCGCCGAACACACCGAGGCCCGGTTGATCGGTGCGCCACCGGGCTTCATCGGCCACGACGCGGGTGGGGAGCTGACCAACGGGATCCGGCAGCAGCCGTTCCGGGTCGTGCTGTTCGACGAGATCGAGAAGGCGCATCCCCGGCTGCTTGACAAGTTCCTGCAGATCCTCGACGACGGCCGGCTCACCGACGGTCGGGGTGGCACTGTCTACTTCACCGAGGCGCTCATCGTCTTCACCACGAACCTCGGCATCGTCATCCAGGACGAGGACGGCAAACCGAAGGAGAACGTCACCTCGGCGCAGGAGCTGCCCGAGATCGAGCAGGGCGTGCGGCACTACATCGAGATCTTCTTCCGGCATTTGCTGCGCCGCCCCGAACTCTTCAACCGGGTTCAGCAGAGCATCGTGGTCTTCGACTTCCTCCGCCCGGAGGTGGCGGTCGAGATCGCGGACCGGGCGATCGACCACGTCGCCGAGACGGTGAACCGGGTCTTCGGGGCCCATCTGGAGTTCGCCGCCGAGGCCCGCGAGGAGTTGCACAAGGAGGCGACCTACGACCTGTCGAACGGCGGGCGGGGCATCGTGACCACCATCGAGAGCATCCTGGTGAACCCACTCGCCCGGGAACTGTTCGCGAACCCACCCGCCGTCGGCCAGACCCTGCACGTCGAGGCCGTCGTACAGGACGGGCAGAACCGGGCGCTGGTGATGACGTGAAGCTGCGACTGGCCCGCCTGCACCATCCGGTGACCGCGCTCGGTCCGGGGCGACGGATCGGCATCTGGTTGCAGGGCTGCGACATCGGTTGCCCCGGATGCGCCTCCCGGGACACCTGGGTGGCCGAGGCACGCCACGATACCGACGTCGACGACGTGCTGGGCTGGATCGAGGCCCGGGACCCGGCACTGATCGACGGCGTCACCATCACCGGCGGCGAGCCGTCGGAGCAGCCGGACGCCCTCGCCGAACTCGTCACCGGTCTCCACCGACTCGGCGCGGGGCGCGACTGGGACATCCTCTGCTACACCGGGGTCGAGCTGACCGCGTTCCGGGAGCGTTGCCCCGCCGCGTACCCGCTCATCGACGCGATGATCACCGGGCCGTTCCGGGCGGCCGAGCCGACCGACCTGCTCTGGCGGGGCTCGGCCAACCAACAACTCGTCCCGGGTACGCCGTTGGGCCGGCAACGCTACGGCCACCTGATCGGGGCGCGCCGACAACGACCCCAGGTGCAGGTGCAGGTCGACGACGAGCAGATCTGGCTGATCGGCATCCCGGGCCGGGGGGATCTCGCCCGCATCCACCGCGACCTGCGGCGGCAGGGCATCCGACTGGAGGAGGTTTCATGGCGGCCCTGAGCTGCCCCAACCACGGCCCCCAACCGGCCGGTGGCACGTTCTGTCCGGAGTGCATGGAGGTGCTGGTGCCGGAGACGGCCCTCGCCACCGAACCGGTCTGCCCGGTCCCCGGGTGCGACAACCCGGTGGACGCCGCCGGTGGCTGCCCGTTGCACGACCTCGGCACGATGGCCACCGAGGTGGCGAGCTACGCCGAGCATCAGCAGGTGCCGACGGGCGCGGTGCCGGCGACCACCCGGGAGGCCGCACCGGGTGGCACCGCCTTCCACCTGGAGTTCCCGTTCGGACCGGTCCCGATCGGGCACGGCGAGCTGCGCATCGGCCGAGCCGACGACCTCGGCGACATCGCCGCCCGGCTCCGCGATCACGGCAACGTCTCCAGACAACACGCCCTGCTCTGGGTGGAGGACGGCGAGCTGTACGTGCGCGACCTCAACTCGACGAACGGCACCTACGTCAACGACCGCCAACTCGACCCACGCACCAGGCAGCGCCTGTCCGACGGAGACGAACTGCGTCTGGCGAGCACCGTCCGGGTGCGGGTACGCAGGACCGGAGGACAGCGATGACGACGACAGCACCCCCACCGCACCCCCACGCGTACGCGACGGTGCACGCCTGCGCCGTCACCGCCCGCGGCGCGGTCCGTCCGATCAACGAGGACGCCGTCCTGCTCTTCGACTGGATCAGCCAGTCCCCCCGGGCACGGATCACCGAGTTGGTCGCCGACTGGACGCCACCGCTGGTCTGCGCCGTCGCGGACGGCCTCGGTGGGCATCCGGCAGGTGAGCTGGCCAGCCGGCTCGTCCTCGCCGACCTCGCCGCCCGGTACATAGCCTGGGACTGCCCGCAGGCCATCCACGACGGGCTGGTCACCATCGGTCGGGTGCTGCACGAGGCGGCCACCCGCGCCCCCGGGACCGTGGGAATGCGCACCACGATCGCCGGCATCCTGCTCACCGCGCACGGCAGCTACGCGTTCAACGTCGGCGACAGCCGGGTCTACCGCCTCACCGACGGCTACCTGGAACAACTCAGCATCGACGACGCGGCGTCCAGCACCACAGTGACACAGGCTCTCGGCGATCCACCCGAGGATCCACTGGTGCCGCACGTCTCGCTCACGCCGTTGGACCCGGCCGGTGGCCGTTTCCTGTTGTGCACCGACGGCGTCCACGGTCAACTCGACGAGCAGCACCTACGCCGCCTCTGCCGCGAACCCGATGCCCGCGACGTGGTCGAGCGGCTCCGCGACGAGGTGTACGCCGCGGGCGCCACCGACAACCTGGCCGCCGTCGTCGTCGACCTGCACACCCACCCGAACCCGCCGGCCGAAGCCCCGATGGGGTGAACCCGTTGCGTCAGTTCCAGTGGCGGACGCCAGCCGGCTGGGTCCTCGTCCTGCTGCCCGTGGGCACCATCGCGCTCTTCGGAGGCCTGTACACCCTGCTGGGCAGCCACAACGCACTGTTGTCGCAACTGGATCAGGTGGCGAGCATCAGCGGGGTGATCTTCGGTGCACTCTCGCTTGCGGCTGCGCTGCTGCTGGGCCTGCAGCGGCAGGTCCCGGAGCCCGCGCTCGACGGCGAGACCCCCAAGCAGTCCCTCAGCCGGCAGGTCAGCAAGGAGCACCAGCGCCTGATCGACGAGGTAGCCGAGGGTGGCGGCCCGCCGTTGCCGCTCTTGTGGATCTCGGCGGACACCGACACCACGCAGTTCATCGCCGTCCAGTCCCCCCGGGACCGGGCCAGGTCGTTCGGTGGGATCGACGCGCTGGTGCTGCTCTTCCAGCATTCGGGCGGTCGGTTGGTGATCGCCGGGCCGAAGGGAGCGGGCAAGAGCGTGCTGGCGGCCCGGCTCGCCCAGGGCCTGCTTGCTGAGCCGGGCAGTCCCCACCTGCCGGTCGCCGTCTCGGTGCTGGGTTGGCATCCCGAGCGGCAGAGTGTGCTCGACTGGCTGACCCAGGAGATCCTGCGCCGCTACCCCGGCCCGGGCATCCGACCTGCCGACGTTCGCCGGTTGCTGCAGCAGGACGCGATCCTGCCGATCGTCGACGACTTCGACGAGATGCCACCCAAGCTCAGGACGATCGCGCTCACCGCGGTGGTGGCTCTCTGCTCGCGTGCGGTGCTCGTCAGTCACGACGAGGTGTGGCTGAACCAGCACCATCCCGCACGGCGACTGTGGCCGGACGTTGTCGTCGTGCAGAGCATCACGGCACGTTGCGGTGCCGACTACCTCCGCCTGGGCGGGCAGTCCGATCCGCTGGCCCTTGCGCAGATCACGCACCTGAGCTCCGTGCTGCGCACGCCACTGGAGTACGACCTCGCGCGTCGGCGCCTGGGACGGATCGGGGTCGGCGCCTGGGGACCGGCCAGCGACCGCCCAGCCCGCATCGACGTGAGTCTGGCCGAGGAGGCGCTCGACAGGGCGTACGGCGCAGGTCCGGGCGCGGCACCGTCGTCCGACCGCCGTCGGACGTACCTGCTGACGATCGCTCGGTTCGCCGAGGAACGCCTCGGCGGCATCTCCTGGTGGCGGCTGCATCACCTGCTCCCGGAGTGGATACCACGGTTGGTCTTCGGGGTCCTTGTGGCACTGACCGCCGCCGCGCTCTGCTGGGCCGCTCGGGGCGAGCCGGCGTCCGGGTTCATCACGTTGTTCGCCGGCGCCGCCGGCAGCGTTCTCGCGCTGCCCGTACCGCCTCGTCACCTGCGCGCGCGACGACTGTCGGTGCCAGTGGTCCTCTCGGGCTGCGGTGGCCTGGCCGCCTACCTCGCCGATGCCTCGTCGATCCGGCCGTACCTGCTCGGTGCCAGCACCCTCGGTGCGGCCGGTGCACTGGTGATGGCGGGCCGAATCGCGGACCCGGACCTGGAGTCCTGCGCCCGTACGCTGCTGCGGCACGACCTGCTCGCCACGGCGGTGCGGGCCGCGGCCATCGCCACCATGGTCGTGGTCGTCAGCGCGGGGGCCGATGCCCTGGGCTACTCGACACCGGCGGTGTTCCAGGCGGTGGCGGTGCTGGCCGGCTTCACGTGGTGCGTCATCCGATCCGCCTGCGGGTGGTACCTCGCGGCCCTGGCGATCCTCGCCGCCGCCCGCCGACTGCCGCTGCGCCTGCTGACCTTCCTGGAGGACGCACGACGCCGGGGTGTGCTGCGCCGCGTCGGCCCGGCGTACGAGATCAAGTATCCGTTCCTCGCCGCGGGTTTCACCGGGGACCGCCCGTCGCGTCGGGGGAGCTGGTGAGCAGGCGTTCCCGGAGGCGCGCGTGGCGGAATTGGTAGACGCCGCCGATCTGGCGCAGCACGCCACGGTGGTGAGCGTCGTCGAGGAACCCGATCAGACGAATCGGCAGCTCGCCACGCAGGGCGAACCAGGCCCGGGCGACCGCGAACCGACCCCAGGCGGTGAAGAGCACGCTGGCGAGGGCGACCGCGGCAGTGACGGCGAGGCCGGTCCGGATGTCGACAAGCACCGCGACCGGACAGCCGATGATGCCACCCCGGGCGGAGGCCCGCAGCAGCGCGGCGCGCCGGTCGGCGCGCAGCACCGCGAGCGGGCCGGCGGCGGCGGTCACGTCCGTCGGCACATCCAGCCAGGCGTCCAGGGCCCAGGCCAGCAGCAGGGCGGTCGCGCCCACCACCGCCGCACGGCCACCCGCCGCCAGCCAGCCGGCCGCGACCAGCGCCACTCCCCCGGTCAGCCAGCCGAGGGATCCGTAGGTCGGACGGAATCGGGGGCGCACCGGGCGGGTGGCGGGACGACGCCGGCCCGAATGCGGTCCGCCGCGCAGCCCGGTGGGGGTGAGTGGCAGCCGCACCATGACGAAGGCGGCGGCCAGTGCGCCGATGGCGGCGCCGAGGCCGGCGACCGGGAGGCCGGCCGCCGAACCGGCCACCAGGCCCAGGCCGATGCCACCGGCGAGTGCGCCCACCGTCGCGGAGACAGCTCTGGGCGGCACTGTGGACAACCGCCACCAGGCGATGTCCGGGCCGCCGTGCCTGGCAAGCCAGGCCAGCCAGGATGTCACCCGGGCCACGTCCGCACCGACCGGTGCGCCCCGGTGCCCGGCGTAGGCGACCGGAACGGCGCGGTCGAGCAGATGGTCGACGAGGTCACGGACGGTGCCGAACCGGTGCGGGTCCAACAGCTCGGTCGGGTCCGCGCCGGTGTCGCTGTACTCGGCGCGGGCCAACGAGGTGAGCAACGGGGTGGCGAGCACCGCCGCGAGGATCCGAGCCTGCCGCTGGTCACGGCCGCCGATCGGGTCGCCGGGCTCGGGCGGGTCGGGCATCTCCTCGTCGGTCACGGCGCGGAGCCGGGCGAGGACCGGATCCCACTTACCGGCCAGGTCCGGGCCGGTCGGACGGGTCGTACGGGGCAGGTAGGCCGCGAGGTCGGCCCAGCGCAGCGGCAGCAGCCGCACCACCGCGGCCCCGGTCAGCACGTCGCTGTCGCGTACCGCGTCGACGTACTGGTCGACCCGGCTGGTCAGCACGAAGCCCGGCAGCCGGGGCGCGGCGGCGTTCAGGGCGAGCAACGCGGCCCGGCGTACCAGTACCGGCAGTTCGTCGAAACCGTCCAGGGCCGGCAGGATCCGCCGGTCGGCGACAAGCGCGGCGGCGGTGCTGTCGAAGTCGCCGTCCGGGGCCGCCAACGCCGGGTACTCGGCGATCAGGCGGGCGGTCAGCCAGTCGACGAAGCCGTGCCGGCGGGCGTCCCAGGTGGTCAGGGACAGCAGCACCGGCACGGGGTCGTCCGGTCGACCGTCGTCGATCAGGTCCGACACCAGACGGATCAGCAGCACCGACTTTCCCCCGCCCGCGGCGCCCAGCACGACCAACCGCCGCGACGGGATCCGCCGGAACACCTCGGCGGCCTCGACGATCCGGCCGGCGACGGCGACCGGTTCGTGGCCGCCCCGGTCCGGGTGCCCCGAGTCGCCGCTGACCGGCCCCGCCACCCGCACATTGACCCAGTGGTCCTGGACCCCCAGTGCCGCCCCGACCGGCGCCCAGCGCACCGGGATGGGTGCCGGGTCCTGCACCCGGCGCAGCGCCTCCTCGACGCGCCACTGCTGGCGGACGGCGGCCCGCAACGCCGCCTGCCGCTCGGCAAGGGATCGGGGCTCCCGGGTGCCGCGCCGGCCGAAAACAGCAACGAGCATGGTCAGCGCCGCCACGGCGAAGCTGCCGATGCTCGCCACCCGATCGGCGGTCTCCAGATCGGGCCACCAAATGATCAAACCGACAGTGCCGACAGTCGCCGCGACGGCACCGGGAACGAGGGACTGATGACGCAACCTCAGGAGAGCAGTCCGCACGGGCTCCATGATGGGGCAACGGGTCCAGCGTCGCTCTTCGACGAACTGCGGGCCGCCCGAGCCGAGCTGCACGAGGCGGTGGAGCAGATCCAGCGGATCCCGGGCTATGAGCGTTTCCTCGCTCCGGTCGAGCTGGACGAGATCACCGCGGCAGCCGATCACCCGCTTGTCTACGTCACGGCAAGCGACGACGCGGGCATCGCCCTGGTGGTCCGGGACGGCCGGGTCGATCCCGTACCGCTGCCCGCGCTGCGCACGGCGACGCTGCACGAGTGGGCCGAGCGGCACCGCACACACTTCCCCTCCGCCGGCGCCCGGGGGGCGATGCAACGCGGCGGGTGGGAACGGCACCTGGCGGACCTGCGCGAACGCCTGTGGGAGGCGGTGGCCGAGCCCCTGCTCGCCGAGTTGTCAGGCGTGCCGCATGCCTCGCTGGTACCCTGCGGCCTCGTCGGTCTGCTCCCGGTGCACCTCGCCGGATGCCGGGACAGCACCCGGCCCACCGGATTTCGCTACCTGCTCGACGAGCTCAGCATCGGGTACGTGCCGAACGCCCGCGCGCTGGCGGCCAGCCGTCGACGGGCCACGTCGACGCCCAGCGGCGGGCTGCTGACGGTGGCCGACCCACAGACCCCGGCGCCGGCGGACCGGCTCCCGTACGCCCGCTGGGAGGCCCAGGTGGCCGCCGCGACGTTCCCGGGTCCGGTGACGCAGCTGCGCGGTCCTGACGCGACAGTCGAGCGGGTACGCACGGAGCTGCCCACCGCCTGGCTGGCCCACTTCGGCTGTCACGGCACCGCCGAACCGACCGATCCACTGCGTAGCGCGCTGCGGCTCGCCGGCGACGGCCGTCTCCACCTGTCCGACATCATGCCGATGCGGTTGACCCTGCGATTGGCGGTGTTGTCCGCCTGCTCGGCCTTCGTACCCGGGCGGGACCTGCCGGACGAGGTGATCTCGCTGCCGACCGGGCTGGTCCAGGCCGGCGCGGCGGGCGTGCTGGCACCGATGTGGCCGGTCGACGACCACACCACCGCACTGCTGATGACGGAGTTCTACCGGCGCTGGCGCACCGAGTGTGCGCAGTCGCCGGCCACCGCGCTGGCCGGCGCGCAGCGGTGGCTGCGCGACGCGACGGTTGCCGAGGTCGAGCAGCAGTGGGTGCGGGCGTTGGACGCGCAGGAGGCGTGGCTTCCGGAGGAGGCCGCCGAAGCTCTGCTGCCGCAACTGTTCCGCAGCGGCAGTGGTGACTCACGACCGTGGTCGTCGCCGGCGGTGTGGGCGGCCTTCGCGTTCACCGGGGCGTGATCGTGGGAGAGAACGGTTGGGCGATGCGGTGGGTCGCGGATCAGGCCCGCGGCCGGGTCGGCGAGTTCGTTCACGACACGACGCTTGCCGAGCAGATCGAGCGGATGCTCGCGGAGGCGCTCGCCCGGGACCCCGGGCCGCTCACCGATCTGCGGATCGCGCACGCGCTGCGGGCCGACCCCGCGCTCGAGCGGTGGGCCATGGAGACCGTGCGGGCGGCCGAGAGCCGGTTCCGCAGTACGCCCGGGATGGCCCCACCGGCCCGGTACCTGACCACCGAGCTGCCCCGGAAGGTGCGGCTGGGCAGTCGGATCTCGCTCTGGGCGACGATCACCCGCGACGGTGGCGGGGGCAGCGTGCCCGTCCGGCCGTTCGCCATCCCGGACGAGGGCGTGGTCGTGGAGGTCGCTGTCCAGTCGTCCACCCTGACGCTGCACGGCCACGGCGTGCACTACCTCCGGGTCCACCCGGACTCGGATTCGAGCACCGTCGCCTTCACCTTCGAAGCCGACCGGGAAGGGCCGCACGAGATCAAGGTCCAGATGTTCCTGGCGGGTGGGGGTGGTCAACTGGCCGCGACGACCCGGACGGTGCTGGTCGTGGCCGACGCGTCCTACGCGCCGCCGCGGCGCGCGTCGACGCGCGTCGAACACCTCGACGCGAGCCCGGGGACGATCGCCCTGCAAGTCGACAGGACTCGAAGCGGCTACCTGTTCCGGCTGGTCGGGCGGGACGGGATCACGGCCACTGCGGACGCGGTGCCGCGCCGGATGCTCGCCGACCTGCTCCGCTCGGCGAACACCATGGCCGCCGGAACCAGCCGGAACCACCCGGCTGTGGATCGTGGCATCCTCAACGGCTTCGGTACGGCCCTCTGGCGGGCGCTGCCACCGGAGATCGGGGCGGCCGTCGCGTCCCTTCTGGAGTCGGCGACCGGTCTGGTCATCTGCACCGAGCTGGCCGACCTGCCGTGGGAGCTGCTGCGGCCACCCGGATGGGAGACGTTCGTCGCCGAGCGGCTGCCCGTGCTCCGTCAGCCCGGCCGGTACCCGCTCACCAGATCGTTGCCGCTGCGCGATCCCGTGTTCGTCCTCGGCGCCCACCCGCCGAACCACGCCCGGGCGGAGATCGGTCGGATCGCCGCCCTGCTCGACGGTTCGACGCCGACCGTGATCGCCTCGGCGGCACAGTTGGTCCGGCGAATCGAACAGGGCGACTTCGGTCTGCTGCACCTCGCCTGCCACCAGGAGCATCCCGACGGTGACGGGGGCGGCGGGGTACGGATGGACGACGGCACGTTCCGGCCCATCGCGCTGCCTCCGGCGGCGGCACGGCGCAGCCTGGCGGCACGCTGCCCACTTGTGTTCTTCAACGCCTGCCACAGCGCCGACGGCGGCTCGTACGACACCCTGATGGGTGGCTGGGCGAACGAGTTTCTCAGCGCCGGGGCGGGGGCCTTCGTCGGCTCGACCTGGGCCGTCCGCTCCGAGCCGGCGAGTGAGTACGCCGCGTACCTCTACACCGAACTGCGCACGGGAGCGTCGCTGGCGATGGCGTCGCTGGCCGCGAGGCGCGCGGTGGGGCAGGACAACACCGATCCCACCCACCTGGCCTACGCGGTTTACGGCGACCCGCAGGCGACAGTCCCGGAAGGACCCGACGCATGACCGACGACCTGCCCGTCTTCGTCATCCATGGCATCGCCAACCGGGAGCGGTCGATCATCGAGGATCGGGTGGCGCAGTTGAGCAGCGCCGCGCTGCACCGCTGGAGCCTGCATCCGGTCTACTGGGGTGACCTCGGTGCGGCGGCGCTCGGCGCGAAGCTGGCGATGCCGCCCGAACCCGGGCAGCCGTGGCAGACCCGCGGCGAATTCCCGCCCGAGCCCGACGGTGCGGAGTTGGGCCTCGCCGGTCCGGTGCCGCTGGACCCGCCGACCCGGCTGGAACTCGTCCGCAGCCGGGCGGGTTCGCGGCTGGCCCGGCCCGACACCGGGATGCCCTCCCCGACGCCGGAGGTGACCGCTGCGGCGTTGGACGCTATCGCCGAGGCCTGGCCGGGGACCCGGTGGTTGGGGCGTACCGACGATGCGGCGCTGCTCGCCGCGGTGGGTGAGGCACTTGCCGACGCCGCGCTCGCGGCGGTCGCCGACGACGCGTCGGGGCACGAGGTGCGCGACCCCGGGCCGGTCCGGCGGGTGATCCGCCGGCACCTTCCGCAGCTGGACCGGATCGCCGGCGCGGCGATCGGCAACGCCGGCGAGCGCCTCTACACCTGGGTCCGCAACGCCAAGGCCCACTACCTCAGCCTGACGCTGGGCGACGTGCTGGTCTACCAGCGGCACGGCGAGGCGATCCGGGAGCACATCCGTGAGCAGATCAGGACGATGTCCGGAGGCGGCGGCGACGCGGGCAGTCCGGTGCACCTGATCGGTCACAGTCTCGGCGCGGTCATCGCGCTCGACCTGGCCACCGCCGAGGAGCCGGTGCACACCGCCGGCCTGGTGACCTTCGGATGCCAGTGGCCGCTGTTCCACGTCTTCGACCCCCGCGGTGGACAACTGGCTCCGTACGACGGCACCGGCCCGGTGCTGTTGCCGCCGGACTCGCTGCTGCGGTGGACGAATCTGTGGCACCCGCTCGACCCGCTCGGCTTCGTCGCCAGTCGGCTGTTCGGCTGGGCCGACCGCGCCGGGCCGGTGGACCAGCGGGTGGACCATCTCCTCTCCGACGACTTCTACACCCACTCGTCCTACTGGAGCAGCCCGAGCCTGGTCGCGGCCCTGCACTCGACCTTCACACCTGCCGACTGAGCAGCACCGTGCCACGCGTGAGGTTGGTGACCCCGACCGCGTCGGAGCGGACCTCGATGCCGTTGCTACCGACTACCTGACCTCGGCGCGGCCGCCCGCTCGCCCGGGAAGACACCCGCCTGTTGTCATGGCCGACCCTTCACGTTAGCCACTAACATGTTAGTGGCTAACGTGAAGGGTCGTGAGATGCGCGTACACGTCGATCGTCGTTTCTGGATGCTTGGCGCGGTCTGCCTGGCCGTGCTGGTGCTGAGCCTCGACTTCACAGTCCTGAACGTGGCGCTCCCGAGCATCTCGAGTGCGCTGCACGCGGGCACGGCGGATCTGCAGTGGATCGTGGACGCCTATTCGCTGGCGATCGCCGGGGCGATGCTGCCCTTCGGCGCCCTCGCCGACCGCGTCGGCCGCAAAAAGATCATGCTGGTCGGGCTCGGCCTGTTCTTCCTCGCCTCGGTGGCGGCCGCACTGTCGGAGACGGCGGGCCAACTGATCGCGGCCCGCGCCGTGCTGGGTGTCGGGTCCGCGATCATCCTGCCGCTGACCCCGGCGCTGGTCATCACGACCTTCTCCGGCCGCGAGCGGACCCGGGCGATGGCGGTCTTCACCGCCGCGGTCGGCGCGGGGATGCCGTTCGGGCCGCTCGTCGGCGGCGCCCTGCTCCGGCACTACTCGTGGTCGTCGGTCTTCTGGATCAATGTGCCGATCCTGGCGATCGCCTTCGTGGCTGGTCTGCTGCTGATCGACGAGTCACCCGGCGACCCGCGGCGCCCGTTGGACATCGGGGGCGGCGTCCTCGCCGCCGTCGCCACGGTTGCGCTTGTCTACGGCGTCATCCGGGGCCCCGAGTCAGGCTGGTCGGACGGCCTGACCGTCACCCTGCTGATCGGCGCGGTGGTCGCGGGCGCGCTCTTCGTGGCCTGGGAGCGCCGTGTCGCGCACCCGCTGATGAAGCTCTCGCTCTTCGCCGAGCCGCGGTTCACCTGGAACACCGTCGCCATCATGATCGTCGCGTTCGCACTCGCCGGAGTGATCTTCGTCGTTCCGCTCTACCTCCAGGCCGTGCAGGGCTTCGACTCGCTCGGCACAGGCCTCCGGATCATCCCGATGATGATCGGCCTGCTGGTAGCCGGCGCTCTGGCCACCAGCCTGGACCGCACGATCGGCGGGCGGGGCATCGTGCTCACCGGCCTGGTGGTGCTGGGCGGCGGACTGCTCCTGCTCACCCGGGTCGACCAGAGCACCCCGTACGCCTGGCTGGCGGTCGGACTGTCCGGCTGCGGGTTCGGCGTCGGCGCGGTGATGGCCACCTCGTTGGCGGCGGCGGTGGGCACGGTGGGCGACGACGACGCGGGCAGCGGCTCCGCGGTGGTCAACACGCTGCGCCAGGTCGGCAGCGCCGTGGCGGTGGCCGCGCTGGGCAGTGTGCTCTCCGGCGTCTACCGCCGAGAACTCGATCCGCTGCTCGGCGGGCTGCCAGCCGCCGCCGCCGACACGGTGCGGGAGTCGGTGTTCGGCGCGGCCGCCGTCGCCGAGACGCTGGGACCGTCCGGTCCCGCGCTGCTGGGGTCCGCCCACCAGGCGTACGTGGACGGGATGGGCGTTGTCATGTGGTGCTGCTTCGGCCTCGCCGTGGCCGGCGCCGTGCTGTGCCTGGCGTTCCTACCGAGAAACGGTTCGCCGGCGGCGCCGGCCGCGGACGACGCCGGGCTGACCACCGCCGCGCCGAGCAGGGGCTAGGCTGCCACAGTAGTCAGATGCATCCGCGCAGATTGAGCCCACTGTGAGCAGAGCCGACCTCTCCCGGCCCCCGGGCTCCGACTGGCGTCGGGAGAAAAAAGAACGCACCCGCGCACTTCTTCAGACGAATGCCATGCGGCTGTTTTTGGAGAAGGGTTTCGACGCCACGACGGTCGAGGAAATCGCCGCTGCCGCCGGCGTTTCCCACATGACGTTCTTTCGCTATTTCCCCACGAAGGAGGACGCGGCACTTCACGACGACTACGACCCGATGATCGTCGACCTCATCGCCGAGCGGCCGGCCGACGAACCCGCGCTCGACAAGATTCGACACGCTCTGACGAACGGGCTCAACCACCTGTACGACAGTGACCGCGAAGCGCTGCTGTCCCGTCTGAGGTTGGTGCACCGTACACCCGCGCTGCGGGCCGGCACCGGCCAGCGCCGCGACGCCGACCAGCAGCTGCTCATCCAGGCACTGCTGCCCACCGCGAGCGATCCCGGCGACGAGTTCCGCCTACGGGTCCTGGTGGCGGCGGCACTGGCGGCCACGACCGAGGCCATCCGGTACTGGGCGGATCGTGACGGTGACGGCGACCTGCGTCAACTGGTGAACGACGCCTTCGACGTGTTGCGGACGGAGTTGACCCGGCCCCCAGCGGCCGGCGGTCCCTCGGACTGAGCCGGACGGCAGGACCCCGCGCCCGCCCGGCCACCCCGTCGCGGGATCCCGACCACGGCGGCCGTCGTCGTCCTGCGCCACGCCGAGACCGCCACGTCGAGACCGCCAACCGACCAGGACGAGGAAACCGTCGCTTCAGCGGGCGGAAAGCGATCCAGCCGTTTGTCGTAAACGCGCTCCAGTACACTCGGCGCATGTCGAACCGCCTGTGGCCCGGGAGCCGATAGACCGATGAGGGCGCCTTCCGCCGACACCGTTATCTTCGATTTCGACGGCGTACTGCTGCGCGGCGACGCATTCGGGCTTTTCATGAGACGCATTGTCTTCGCGGGTGCTCGACTGCCCCTGGCCGTCGTCCTCGCTGTTCTCCTCGCGCCCATGGTCGCCCTTCCCGCGTACCGTCCACGGGCGGCGTGGTGGATGAGCCGAATCGGATTGTTGGGCCGCAGCGCCGAGCAGTTGCGCGCCGAACTTGGCCGTTTCGGCGCGGACCTCGGTGACGAGCCCGAGCGGATCATCGCGCCCGGTCTGCGGATGATCCGTGCCCACCTCGACGCGGGCGACCGGGTCGTCGTGGTCACCGGCTGCGAGCACACCCTGGCACGTGCGGTGCTCGACGCGATCGGTCTCGCCGACGTCGAACTCGTCGCCTCGCACATTCGCGGACCGAAGCTGATCGTGCACAACTACGGTGCGACAAAGGTCGCGGAGCTGGCCGCCCAGGGGGTGACGCCGCCCTGGCGGGTGGCGTACAGCGACTCGCTGTCGGACCTGCCCGTCCTGGCCGGCGCGGAGCGGGCGGTGCTTGTCAACGCGAACGCGCGTCAGGTGGCCCGGGCGCGGCGACTGCTCGGGTCGCGGTTGACCACCGTGACCTGGACGGGTGGTCACCTCTCCCGGGAGGACACGACGTCCGGCCCGGTCAGTTGACCGCCGCGTCGCCCGTCGGCGTCGTGACGGCGACCCCCGGACCCGGCGGGCCCTGCGGGCAGGACGGCGGGCGCACCCCGCGGTCGAACTCCTGCTTGGCCGCCTGCGCGTACATGTGCACGTAGTCCTGACCGGACAGGGCCTGGAGCCGTCGCATGATCTCGTCGGTCAGGGTCCGTGCGGCGACGCTTGTCGGGAGGTCCCGGTACGGCGTCAGGTCGATGGGTGCGCCGACGGCCATCCTGGCCTTCATGACCTTCGGGATCAGCTTTCCCGGAGGCTGGATCTCGTAGGTGTTGAGCATGGCGACCGGAATGACCGGCACGCCGGTGGCGAGCGCGAGGCGGGCCGCACCGGTCTTGCCCCGGTAGAGCCGGTTGTCCGGTGGTCGCGTCCCCTCCGGGTACATGCAGACCAGGCCGCCCTGCTCCAGCACCTCCTGGGCGGTCCCGAGCGACGAGGCGGCCTTGCGCCCGCCGGCGCGGTCGACCGGGATGTTGCCCATTCCGCTGACCACCACGCGCCGCAGTCGACCCTTGAGCCCTCTGCCGGTGAAGTATTCCAACTTGGCGATGTAGACGACCTTGCGGCGCATGACCGCCGAGAGGAACACCGAGTCCGAGAAGGAGGGGTGGTTTCCGACCACCAGGGCGGCACCGGTCTCGGGCAGGTGCTCACGGCCCACGATCTCCGGCCGGTAGACCAGTTTCGCCGCCGCGCCGACCGTGTACTTGAGTGCCCAGTAGATCATTGACGTCTCCGATCACACCCGCCGCGACGACCCGAAACATTGATCAGCTTACCGGTGGGGCAGCGCGTCGGCCTCCTCGGCGGGGCCCGGGCGATCGATGGCGTCCGCGGCGGCCGGCACCCTTCGCCCGGTGGGCAGCACCCGGAACGCGAACACCACGCCGACGAGCAGCAACGCGATCGGCACCAGCAACGTGGGCCGGAGCGCCGTGACGAAACTGTGGGTGTACACGGTGTGCGCCGCCCGGCCAGCGGCGTCGACGGCCTCCGGTGCCGCTCCGCTGCGCCGAACCGCGTCCAACACCTCGCCCACCGTCTCATCCGGGCCGGCGGCCGACACCTGGCGGAACGCCGCCACGAACGGGTCGCCGACACCGGCCGGCAGGGTCGGTGCCAGCGCGCTGGCCTCCGCCGGCATCCGCCGGACGAGCTGGCCCTGCAGCAGTGCGATGGGCACGGCGGCGGCGAAGACCGAGGCGAGCTGGCGGGCGGTCATCATCAGCGCGGCCGCGGCCCCGGCCTGCGGTGGCTGCACGTCGTGCATCGCGATGGAGTTCATCGGGGCGAACGTGCAGCCGGCGCCGACACCGGCCACCACGAGGCCGGGCACGAAGTGCGGCCAGGGCGTCGCGTCGTTCGAGACCCAGACCACGAGCGCCATTCCGACGGCGTAGAGGCTCAGCCCGGTCATCAGCACGTACCGGGCGCTGAGCCGGTCACTGAGCTTGCCGGCGAAGGGCGCGACGAACGCCATGCTGAGGAACATCGGAGTCATGACAAGCCCGACCTTCATCGGGCTGTAGCCCAGGGCGGCCTGCACGTACAGCGACAGTGGCACGGAGGTCCCGACGATGCCGATCGACAGGATCGTGGTCACGATGATCATGAGCCGGAAGTTGGTCAGCTCGAACAGCTCGAACGGCACCAACGGGGTACGGTCCTGTCGCCTCTTCTGCAGCACCACGAACGCCGCCGCCAGGACGACGCTCAGCACCAGCAACAGGGGAATGCTCAGCGGCCCCCAGATCACCCCCCACCCGAACCGGTCGCCCTCCACCAGACCGAAGGTGAGGCAGACCAGCGCGGCCGTGCTGAAGACGACAGCCAGCAGGTGCAGTGGTTGCCGCCGGCCGCGTTCCAGTGGTGGCACGGCCGCCAGACACAGCACGATCATGATCAACCCCACCGGGAGGTTGAGGAAGAAGACGTATCGCCAACTCAGAGCGCTGGTGAGGGCGCCTCCGATGACCGGCCCGAGAATCGAGGCAAGCGCCGAGACCGCCGTCCACAGGCCCAGCGCTCCGCCGCGTCGCTGCGGCGGGAACGTGGCCACGATGATCGACATCGACTGCGGGTACATCAGGGCGGCCCCGAGGCCCTGCAACGCCCGGGCGGCGATGAGCTGACCCTCGCTCTGCGCGAGCCCGCACGCCGCCGAGGCGAGGGTGAACAGCACCGAACCCAGGACGAACAGCCGGCGGGGTCCGTACAGGTCACCCAACCGGCCCGTCACGATGACCAGCACGGCCACCACGATGAGGTACGCGTTGGCCACCCACGCCACGGTGGTCAACGAGGCGTCGAGGTCGCGGACCACGCTCGGCATGGCGATGTTGATGATCGTCATGTCGAGCGAGGTCATGAACGACGCGAGCGACACCGCCAGGAGGATGTAGCGGGGATTCCCGCGAAGCGCTGTCAACTGGCTCGGCCCTCCAGGACGGCCATGGCCGCGGCGAGCGGCTCCATGAACTCCTCGTGGACCGTGATGTACGAGACGCCGTAACGCTCCCGGCGCTGGACCAGCTGGTCGGCGATCTCCTCCGGCGTACCGATCAGCCCCGCCGGCGCGTCCAGGACCTGCTCCAGGGTGAGGTACGGCGTGCGGGTCTGCTGGGCGAAGGCGGCGGCCGCCTGCCGGTCGTCGGCCAGCACCACCGCGGGGATCATGAGGTTGACCTCGATGTCGTCGTAGCGGTCACCGGCCTGCGCCCGCAGATACCCGGCGCGCTCCTCGACCGTCTCGGCGGGCAGTGCCCGCCACTTCTCCGGGGTGTCGACCCGGACCACCGGGCTGAGGCCGACGATGTCGGCGTGCCGGGCGGCGATGCCGAGCACCTTGTCGCCGCTGCCACCGATCATCAGCCGTGGGGCCGAGGTGCAGTCCGACCACTGTGCCGCGTCGGCGAACGACGCCGTCAGCCGCTGGACCACTGTGTCGAGTTGGCGCACCCGCCGACCGGGTGACTCGAAGGGGATCTCCGCCTCGTCGAACTCGGCCTTCGCGTAGCCGGTGCCGACGCCGACCTCCAGCCGGCCACCGGTGAGCCGGTGCGTTGTGGCGACCTCCCGCTCCAACAGGCGCGGGTTCCAGAAGGCGGCGTTCAGCACGAACGTACCGAACATCACCCGCTCGGTCGCCGCAGCCGCCGCGACGATGGACGGGAACGGCGCTGGCATGTGCAGGTGGTCGGGGATGAGGATGACGTCGTAGCCCAACTCCTCGGCCCGGCGACACTTCTTCGCCCACTCCTCGGCGCCGCAGTTGTGGTGCAGGCTCACCCCGAACCGGAAGGGCTTCACGCCCATAGCAGTCCTCCATTCACTTCGAGCACATGTCCGTTCACGTACGAGCTCTCGTCCGAGGCGAGGAAGACCGCCGCGGCGGCGACCTCGTCCTCGTGGCCGGCGCGGCCCATGGCGATGCGTTTGGTGTACATCTCCCAGAGCGCGACGTTCGGGCGCAGGGCCTCACTCATCCCGCTGTCGATAAGCCCCGGCGAGATGCAGTTGACCTTGATGCCCTTCGGGCCCAGTTCGATGGCGCTGGTCCGGGTGAACGACTCGACACCGGCCTTGGCCGCGCTGTACGCCGCCGTGCCGACGGCCACCCGGGTGGCCAGGCCGGAGGAGATGTTGATGATGCAGCCGCCGCCGTTGGCGGCCATCACCGGAACGACGGCGCGGGTGCAGAGGAACACCCCGGTGAGACTGACAGTGAGCGTCTCCGTCCAGGCCTCCGGCGCCAGCCGCTCGATCCGACCGTCGTGCCGGACGGCGGCGTTGGCGACCAGGATGTCGATGCTGCCCATCAGCTCCGCGGCGGTGCTGACGAGTTGCTCGACCGACGCCGGATCGCCTACCTCGACCGGCAGGTGGAACGACCGGTCGGGGGCGTCGCGGTGCAACTCCTCCCAACCCGTGCCGGTGCGGGAGGCGCAGGTCACTGTCGCGCCCTCGGCCAGGAAGTGCCGGGCGATGGCCCGGCCCAGCCCGCGGTTGCCGCCGGTGATGACGGCGTTCTTACCCTTCAGACGCATCCGATCTCCGCAGCCTCTCGAACGGTCAGTACCAGGTGACGACGGCGGCGCCGGCGGTCATCCCCGCGCCCACCGCGGCGAGCAGCAGCTTCTCGCCACGCTGGAAGGGTCGGTCCCGGTGGGCCTGCACCAGCGTGACAGGCAGGGAGGCGACACCGGAGTTGCCGAATCTGCCCACAGTGGTCGGCACCCGCTCCGGGTCGATGCCCAGTTTCTTGCCGAGCCCGGCCAGCAGGCGCCCGTTCGCCTGGTGGAAGATGAACCGGTCGATGTCGTGCAGGCCCAGCCCGGCCTTCTCCAATGCCGAATCGATCACCTTCGGCAGCGTCTGCAGCACGAACGCCGCGACCGCCCGCCCGTCCATCCGGGTGAACTGGCCACCCTCGGCGTACCGGTCGGGTGTCAGCGGCAACCGGGTGCCGCCCGCGTAGATGCCGATGTTCTCCCAGCGGGCGCCGTCGGTGAGCAGGCTGGTGCTGCGGATGCCGTAACCGTCGGGCACCGAGCCGAGCAGCAGCGCCGCGGCGCCGTCTCCGAAGAGCGCGACGGTGCGACGATCGGTGCGGTCCACGATGGAGGACACCTTGTCGGCGCCGATCGCCAGCGCGACCTGCCCGGCGTCGTCGCGCATCAGCGCGTTGGCGAGGGCCATGTGGAAGATCACCCCGGCGCAGGCCACACCGACGTCGAACGCCGGCAACGCGGGCAGACCAAGCTTCGCCTGCACCACCGCGGCCGTCGCCGGGGACGGCTGGTCCGGCGAGTTGGTGCTGAGGAACAGCCAGGCCAACCGCTCCTGTACGCCGGGGTCGGCGACCAGGGGCGCCGCGGCGAGGACCGCGAGGTCCGAGGTGGTCTGCTCAGGTTCCGCGTACCGGCGCTCCTCGATGCCGGTCAGATTGGTGATCCAGTCGTGGGTGGCGCCGCTCCAGGCACAGATGTCGTCGTTCGTCACGACGCGGTCAGGGACGTGGGACCCCATATCGATGATGCCAATCGCCATGCGACCCGTCCTTCGTCTCGCGGCGGCAGAGGTGCCGATGATTGCACGGGTCGGACCGCTCGACCGGGCTGCGGACACCCGCCAGAAGGCCTGGGTTTAGCAGGATTTTAGCGGCCTCCCCGCGGCGGGGCGTTCATCGGCAAACCCGCCGCTGACGCGGTCACAACGGCCCGCTAACGGCTCACTTCACCACCCTGCCGAACACGCACCGGGGGTCCTACAGTGGCGCCTCGCCAGCAACCGCCCCGCCGGCGCAGAAGGAGGTCGCCCGATCATGCCGCCCCGGTGCCTGCTGATCGTCAATCCGCGGGCCACCCGGATGAGTCCCGGTGCCCGCGACGAACTCACCGACATCCTCGGCGGACTGCGGCTCGACGTGGTGGACACCGCGCGGCGGGGGCACGCGACCGAACTGGCCCGTACGGCCCGCCACGAGGGGTACGACGTGGTGCTCACCGCCGCCGGCGACGGATCGGCGAACGAGACGGTGAACGGGCTGCTCGCCGACGGTGTGGCCGACGACGTGCCGGTCTTCGCCCCACTGCCCGCCGGGGGCACGAACGTCCTGGCCCGGTCGATCGGCCTCCCCAACCAGCTCGGCGCGGCGGCCCGGCTGGTGCGGGACGCGGTGACCGCGGGTGGGGTTCGGCGGCTCGGCCTCGGCCTCGTCGGGGACCGCTGGTTCGCCTTCGTGTGCTCACTCGGGCTCGACGCGGAGATCGTGCGGGAAGCCGAGCAGCTGCGTTTCGGCGTCGGCGTCCGCCCGCCACGGATGCCCGCCGCGGCCTACCTCACCCTGCTGGTGCGGCAGCACCTGCGTTCCGACCGCCGGCATCCCGCGCTGACCTTCGACGGCGCCGGCGGTGCGCACGGGGAGGCCATCTTCATGGCCTTCGTCTGCAACTCGGCACCGTGGACGTACCTCGGCAAACGGGCCGTGGCGCCGGCCCCGACCGCCTCGTTCGACAGAGGGCTCGACGTACTCGGCCTGACGTCGCTCGGCACGCTCGCGACGATGCGGGTGGTGCGGCAGATGATGACAGCGCACGCGCCGCTGTCCGGGCCGGACGTGGTGACCGCCGAGGACCAGCAGCGACTGACGATGCTGTCGACCCGGCCGATCGCCGTACAGGTCGACGGTGACTTCCTGGGGATGCGGACGGAGGCGACGTTCCGGTCCGTACCGGCCGCCCTGCCGGTGCCACTGCTAACCGGTCGCTAACACGGTCGCAGTCGCTGCGTTGCGCACACACGCCGAAGGGTGGCGATCCGATCTAACGTCCACCGCGAGTTCGAGTTGAAGGAGAGTGCCGGATGCCGTACGCAGAAGGTCGGGTCTACCACGACGCCGACAGCCATGTGATGGAGCGGGAAGGCTGGCTCACCGAGTACGCCGAGCCATCGGTACGCGAACTGCTGCGCTCCTTCGGTGCGGACAAGGTGCAGCGGGCCCGCACCGCCGAGACCGACATCCGGCAGCGCTACCAGGACCAGGACCGCCGTGCGTCCGCCGAGCAGACCCTGATGACCAGGAAGGGCTGGGAGAGCTTCGGCGGCACCGACCCGGGTGAGCGCAGCCGCGCCCTGGATCTGCTCGGGTTCTCGGCGCAGCTGGTCTTCAGCACCGTCGCCAGCGAGCAGTTCTGGTACTACGACCAGCCCGAGCTGATGTACGGGGGCAGTCGCGCCCTGAACCGTGCCATCGTCGACTGGTGTTCGGTGGACCGGCGGCTGCTGCCCGTCGGGTTCGTGCCCCTCGCCGACCCGGACCGCAGCGTCGCCGAGTTGGAGGCGGCGATCGAGCTGGGCTGCGACGGGGTCATCGTGCCCTCCGTCGCGCCGCCGGAGTTCTCCCCGGCGCATCCCGCGTACGACCGCTTCTGGGCCACCCTCCAGGACGCCGACATGCCGTTCTTCCTGCATGTCTGCACGGGCGGCGCGTTGGTGCCGGACGCGTACCGCAACAACGGGCGCACCCCGCCGGCCGACTTCCTCGGCGGTGGCGAGAACATCCGGTCCAAGGACTACCTGGGGATGCACCTCCCGCCGCAGACGTTCCTGACGATGCTCGTGCTCGACGGGGTCTTCGACCGCTTCCCGACGCTACGCTGCGGGTGCATCGAGCAGGGCGGCCTCTGGGTGGCGCCCTGGATGAAGCAGTTGGACATCGCGCAGCTGGCGTTCGGGCGCACCGAGCCGGACCTGCAGGCGTTGTCGATGCGCCCGTCCGACTTCGTCCGGCGGCAGGTGAAGTTCACCGCCTTCTTCGTCGAGCCCCTGGACTGGCTCATCGAGCAGGCCGGCCCGGACCTGTTCATGTTCGGCACGGACTTCCCGCACACCGAGGGCGGCACCGACCCGCTCGGCGCGGCGGAGAAGTTCCTCGCCGGCTTCGACGAGACGGTCAAGGACCGCTTCTTCGCCGGCAACTTCGCCGAGCTGATGGGTTCGCGGTTGGCGAAGGTCCGTCGGTGAGCAGCGCGGTCACCGACGCGCCGCACGCGGCGGCGGGGATGGCCACGGCCGCCCGGGGTACGAAGGTGGTGCGGCTCGACTCGCTCACCGCGTTGCGTGGCGTCCTCGCCGCGATGGCGTTCATGGTCCACTACACGGCGCTGCAACTCGTCGCCGTCGAGGGCGGCGGGATCGAGTTCGTGGCCCACGCCATCCCGGAGTGGGTCGCCGTTGTCTCGTTCGGCGGCATGAACGCCTTCTTCCTGATGAGTGGCATCGTGCTCACCTGGGTGGTCCGCGACGGCGACACCGCGCGGGTCTTCTGGCGGCGCCGGGTGTCGCGGATCTACCCGATCTACGCCACCACTACTGCCGTGGCGGCTGTCGTGCTCGTGGTGCTGGGCATGCCGCCCGGTTGGAAGAACGTGCTGTCGAACATGTTCATGGTCCAGGGCTGGGTGCCGCAGCAGAGCGTCATCTACGGGCTCAACCCGGTGTCGTGGTCGTTGAGCGCTGAGGCGTTCTTCTACCTCATCTTCCCGGTGCTCTTCGCCGCGCTGGTGCCGCTCGGGGACCGGGCGCTGCGTCGGGTCATCGTGGTGGCCACCCTGCTCGCCTGCACGCTGCCGTTTCTGGTGGGCGACATGTTCCTGGTCAAGGACGCCGGACCGCCGTTCTTCGACACCGCGCCGAGCGGCGGCGACTTCGCGTACTGGTTCACCATGGTTCTCCCGCTGCACCGGGCGTTGGACTTCACTGTCGGCGTGGCGGTGGGTCTGCTGCTGCGCCGCGGCACATGGCGCGGCCCCGGCGTGCCGGGCTGTCTCGCGATCCTGGTGGCGGCCTTCGCGGTGACGCTGCTGCTGCCCGAACGCGTGCAGCGGGTGGGCGCTCTGCTGATCCCGGTCGCCATCCTGCTCGCCGCCCTGGCCACCGCCGACGCCAAGGGCGGCCGGTCGGTCCTGCACGCGAGGCCGATTGTCTGGTTCGGGGAGATCTCGTACAGCTTCTACCTCACCCACCTGCTGGTGTTCCTGCCGCTCGGCCCGGTGGTGACGGATCTGCTGGTGGCGGCCGGAGTGATCGGTTCCTCGGCGGAGCAGCCACCGCTGCCTGTGGAGTTGGCGACCATCGTCTGCCTCTTCGCGCTCTGCACCACTGTCGCGTGGCTGCTCTACCGCTTCGTCGAGCTGCCCGCGGCCCGGCTCCTGCGTCCGAAACCGGCGTCGGTGCGCGAGGCGGTCGGCAAGCCCGGCCCGGAGCGACACAATGATCCCGAGGTGTTGGCCGAGCCGCTTGTCGGCGCGGGTTCGACCACCGGCCCGAAGTCGGCGGTCGAGCGGGGGTCGACGGTCGACGGGCAGCCCGTCGCGGACGTGGTGCCGGCCCAGCCGTCGGGCACCGGGCGCTGACCGGGAGGGCGGCGGTGGGCCGAGCCCGCCGCCGCCCTCCCCCACTCAGCGCTTCTGCTGGTACTCGTCCACGTACTCCTGGCCGGACAGCTCCGAGATGGCCAGCATGATCTTGTCGGTCACCGTGCGCCAGTCGGCGGGGTCCGGCGAGTCGCGGTACTCCTCGAAGGTCATCGGGGTGCCGAAGCGGACCGTCACCGGACGCCGTCGGGGCACGCGGACCCCGACCGGTTGCATCACGTCGGTGCCGATGACACCGATCGGTACGACCGGGGCGCCGGTGGCCAGCGTCAGTCGGGCCACCCCGGTCTTGCCCCGGTACAACCGGCCGTCGAGCGAGCGGGTGCCCTCGGGGTAGATGGCGAAGGCCTGGCCGGCCCGGAGCACGCCCATCGCCGCCGCCAGCGACGACGACGTGGCGTCGCGCGGTCCGCCGCGCTGGACGCCGACGAACCCGAGTTCGTTGAAGAACCAACCCGCCATCCGGCCGCCGAGCGACGGCGTCCGCAAATATTCGATCTTGACGAGGTAGCGGACCGACCTCGGGGTCGCCACCGGGATGAGCCAGTTCTCGGCGAAGGAGAGATGGTTGGCGGCGAGAATGACCGGCCCCCGCCGCGGGACGTTCTCGGCACCCTCGATCAGCGGTCGGTACAGGGCGCGGGCAATCGGCGAGACGATTGGCCGCAGTGCCTCGTTGAGCAAGGGATGTCCTCCGTCGTGATCAGTCAGCGGCTGGAGCACTGCCGAGGCAGCGGATGGAGAAGTACGTGGGCCACTCCTGCGCGGCGCGGACGGCGGTCGCGAGCAGCTCCCGGCCCGGCTGCTCGGCGAGGTCGACCCGCTCGCCGAGCCGCGCGAGCAGACGCTGCAGGGACAGCAGCAACCAGCCGCCGTCGGCGAAGGCCCCGCCGAACGTCTCGCGGTTGGCCAACCAGGTCGCCACGCAGGCCGACGCCGCGTGCAGCAGACAGTGCGTCTGCGCCGCGCGCATGGCCACAAGTGACCGGGCGTCCCACTGGGTGACGCGGGAGTAGGTCTCCTCGTGGATCCGCGACACGTGGGCCATGGCCCCCAGCAGCTCGTCGGCGACCGGGGGCCGGTCCGGGCCGGCGCAGGCCGCCTCGACACGCTGGACCAGCCGGGGCCAGCCCTGGGTCAGCTCGTCGCGCCCTTCGTTCGTCAGGCGCAGCTCGGCGCCGGCCGGCTCCCAGGTGGGCGCGTCGGAGTGCCAGGAGAAGAGGCTGTCGAACAGCTCGTCGAGCTGCCCGGGGTCACCCTGCTCGTGGCGGCGCGCGGCGATGAAGGGCAACTGCCCGGCGATGCCGTGCAGGTTGACGTGGGTGGTCCCCTCGAAGATCGCCGCGATCGCGTGGTCGCGCTGGAGCTTCTGGAAGACGCCGTGGGCGACGCCCTCGCGCAGGTAGCTGCGGGCGCCGAGAACCGTGCCCATGCTGAGCACCGTTTCGTCGCCGATGACAGGCACCAGGTACTTGGCCACCGACGACCAGAGGCTGAGCCGTTCCGGCGCCAGGGTCAGGGCGCGGGCCGCGCCGACCGAGACGCACTCGGCGATCAGGAGATCGACGTGTCCGCGGACCAGGTGGTCGTGGATGACCGGCAGGTCCGCGATGGGCGCACCGTAGAGACGCCGCTCGTGGCCGTAGCCCAGGGCTAGTCGCAGCGCCGAGTCCATCGTGCCGAGCGACATCGCCGGGATCGCGGCGCGGGTGATCTGGAGTGCCTTCAACACCTGGACCACAGCGATGCCCTGGTTGCCGATCGCGGCGGTGGCCGGGACGAACGCCCCGTCGAAGCTGATGCCGCTCAGGTCGTGCCCGCGCAGCCCGACGGTCCGGACGAAGGGCAGCTCCTGGAAGCTGTCCCGGCTCAGCTCCTGCTTGTCGACAAGCAGCAGGGAGAAGCTGCGCGGGCCGGTCCGGGCGCAGGTCGTCAGGAACCGGGCCCGGGTGGCATTGCCGACCGGCCACTTCTGCCCGCTCAGCACGAAGCCCCCCGCGACGGGCGCGGCGGCCACGGCGGAGGCGAGCAGGTCGCTGCCGTGGTCGGCCTCGGAGACGGCGAACGCGCTCAGGGCACCGCCGACGATCTCCTTGGCCAGTCGTCCGCGCTGTTCGTCGTCGCCCCACAACCACACCGGGTTCGCGCCGAGCAGCGCGGAACCGTACCTGACAGTGAAGGCCAGCGAACGCCGGGAGACGGCCCGAGCCACGAAGAGCAACTCGTCGAGCGAGCGCAGCCGGCCGCCGAGGGCGGTGGGGACCAGGAACTCGGCGAAGCCCCAGTCGCGCAGGACGTCGACGGCGCCGTCCGGCAGGGCGTCGCGCTCCTCCGCCTCGACGATCCGTTCGAACGAGAATGGCGTGCCCTCCGCCATCGGGTCACCGAGCAGCAGGTCAAGCTCGGCTGCGATGTCGACAGCGGCGTATCGGTGTGCCACGACGGACCCCCGCATTGATCAGTGACCAAGGCGATCAGGCTAGCCGTGCGGGCGGGGCTGCGCGACGACGAGTCAACGGCGGGATAGGGCCGCGCAGCTTCTCGCTAAGCCGCGTATTAGCCGGCTCCGTTACGTTGGGGACGCCGTCCGATCGGGCGGCCGTCCGGGGCCGGGGGGAGGGTTCCGCGACGATGCGATCGGTCGCGCCGTGGCCGAGGCGGTACGCCGCCCGCCAGCCGTCATCCCCACCGCCACGACCAGTGGCAACGCGCGTCGCTCGCTGGTGCGCGAGCGTCGCACCGCCCGCGAGGTGACGACGCGGTACGCCGGCGTTCGCCCGGTCGCCGCCGGCCCGCTCGGGCGGGTCCGCGCGGGCCGGGGTCGGCTCTGTCGGTGCTGATTGATGGGAGTGGCAGTGATTGACTTTGTGCACGAGGACGCGGCGGAGCTGAGGACTTGGCTCACCGAACGGGTGGCCTTCTACCTCGACCGGGGCCCGGAGACCATCCGGACCGATGTGGACCTGGCCGAATACGGCGTCGACTCGGTGTACGCCCTCAGCGTGGTGAGCGACATCGAGGACCGCATCCAGCAGGAGGTCGACCTCGGCGCCGCCCGGCTGTACCCGACCATCGACGCGCTTGTGGGCTACCTGATGACGCTTACCGCCGGTCGTGACGAGACAGCGGACCCCGTGGCTTCCGCCGGAGCGTGACGACGGTGCAGCTCGTTTCGATGGGAGACAGCCTCACTCTGGGGCGCGGGGATCCGGATCCGGTCGGCGGTTGGATCGGCTGGTCCCGCCGGCTGGCCGACCTCCTCGGCATCAGTGCCGGGGACGTGGTGAACACCGGCGCCGAGGGTGCCACCGCGGCGCGGGTGGCGGCCGACCAACTGGCCGCGGTACGACAGCTGCGGCCTGATCTCGTGGTGATCAACTGCGGGATGAACGACGCCGTACAGGGCAGCCCGATGAGTACGGTGCGGGCCGCTCTGACGGAGCTGTTCGACTGGGGTACGCGGGCCGGCGCGCTCGTGCTGATGCCGGCGCTGCCGACGCCCTCGGCGAAGCTCCCGGTCTCCGCGTTCCGGCGGCGGCGGATGGAGCGGTGGATCGCCGAGTTCGACGAACTGCTCCGCGCGGACGCGGCCCGGGGCGCTGTCGTCCGGGTGGAGGTGGCACCCCCGGAGGCCGAGCACCTGTGGTGCGACGACGGCATCCACCTCAACACCGCCGGGCACGTGCGAGTCGCCACCGTGCTCGCGGACACCGCCCGCCGGCTGTCACCGGCCGTGGCCGCGTCCGTCGCGGACCGCGCGTCATGACCGACGCGCCGAAAGCCGTGGGTACGCCGGCGCGGAGCCCGGCCGGCGGCCGGTTGCTGCTGACACCGGGGCCGGTAGCGGTGGCGCCGTCGGTGCGCCAGGCGGTCTCCCGGACCGACCTGGGTCACCGGGAGTGGGTGACCCGACGCTGCCTGGCCGAGGTACGCCGCAAACTCGCCGCGCTGTGCGGCGGCGCGGACCAGCACACGTCGGTGCTGCTCACCGGGTCGGGGACGGCCGCGCTGGAGGCGGTGCTCTGTTCCGTTCCTCCGCCGGACGCCGACCTGCTCATCGTGTCGAACGGCCGCTTCGGAGACCGGTTGGAGCAGATTGCCGCTGTCCACCGGCTGCGCCACACCACACTGCGGCTACCGGTCGGCCGGTCGGTCGAGCCGGCGGCGGTGCGGCAGGCGCTCGACGCGCGCCCGACCATCACCCACGTCGCCATGGTGCATCACGAGACCAGCCTGGGTGTCCTCAATCCGGTGCCGACGATAGCCCGGATCGTCCGAGCCGCTGGGCGTGAGTTCATCGTGGACGGGGTCAGCAGCATCGGAGCGGAGCAGCTCGACCTGGCGCACGACCCGGTGGACTGGCTTGTCGGTTCGGCGAACAAGTGCATCGAGGCGTTGGCCGGGCTGAGCTTCGTCTGTGCCCGGCCGGAGCGCTTCGAGTCCCTCGCCGCGATCGGCCCGCGCAGTTTCTACCTGGACCTGCACCAGCACTACCTGGCTCAGCAGCGCAACGACGCGCCGCTGTTCACCCCGGCCGTGCAGCTGCTCCTCGCCCTGGACGAGGCCTTGGCGCTCGCGCTCGACGAGGGCGTCCTCCCGCGTTCGGCGCGGTACGCGGCCCACTCCGAGCGGGTGCGGGTCGGGGTGGCCCGGCGTGGCCTGCGGCTGCTGGTGCCCGCGCCCGATCGCTCGAGTTCGGTCACGGCGTTCGAGGTCCCCCCGCCGTTGACCGCGGCCACGCTCTGCGACGCGATGTCGGCGGCCGGGGTGGTCATCTACCCGGCATCGTCGGTGGCTCGGGAGGCGGCGATCGTCGCGACGATGGGGCAGTTGACCACCGAGGACATCGACCGCTTCTTCCTGGTGCTCGACGAGACCTTGGCCGCGCTCGCGCCGTCCGCCGTGGGGCGCGACGCCAGCCGTCTCGAGGCCGGGGTGTATTGAGCCGAGACCGGACGCCGCCGCTCGGTCGACCCATCGACGGCGGACGAGATGAGTTACCCAATTCGGGCCCAACCGCGGCGAACCTCTGCATTCTTGACGTCGCCCAACGCGGCCGGCCGCAACCACGACTGATGAGTCCCGCCGGCCGTCGGCGTCGGATGAATGCTGGCTGCGCCCCGGCTATTGGGATGCCCGCATAAATCACCCTTTGCATCGTTTGCACTCGATCGATTTGGGTCACCTTAAGTCTCGTGTATGGTGTCTGGGGGACGCTCACGGAGCCAATGGGGGAATGGGGGGTTACGGTCAGGTTACGCATTCATTGCCGCCCACCTGTGGTGGGCGGCGGATTAATGCTACCCAATGGCCGAATCCCTCGGTTGGTCGAGAGGAATGCTAGGTGAGATTCGGTATCCTTGGTCCGGTCATCGTCACCGACGACGGTGAAAATCGGACACCGCGAGCATTGAAACTGCGGTCACTTCTCGCACTTCTCATAACGCAGGGCGATCAGATTGTCTCGACGCAGCGCCTGATTGAGGAGTTGTGGGGTGGCGCGCCACCCAGGACGGCGAACACCGGACTCCAGGTCTACATCTCGAAGCTTCGCCGGCATCTCGGCGACGGGGTCAACCCCCGGATCGTGGTGAGTCATCCCTCGGGATACCAGCTCTCGCTGGCCGAGCACAGCTGCGACCTCACGATCTTCCAGCAGCATCTCGCCGCCGCCGATCGCGCCGAGGCGGCCGGCCTGCCTGCGGTGGAGGCCACCGAGTTGTCCAGGGCACTCGAGATCTACCGCGGTCCGGTCCTGGCCGACGTGCGTGGATCGGGTCTGCTCGAGAACGTGGCGCGGCAGTACGACGAGAGTCGGATCATCGCGTACGAACGTCGGATTGACCTCGATCTCCGACTGGGCTATCGGCGCAACCTCGTCGGTGAACTATACGGCGTGGTCGCCGAATATCCGACCTGGGAGAATCTGCACGAGCACCTGATGCTGGCGCTCTATCGATCCGGCCGGATAGCGGAAGCTCTGCGGGTCTATCGACAATTGCACCGCCGACTGGTCGAGGAGCTCGGCATGGAGCCCGGCCCACGACTCAAGCGGTTGCACCAGATGGTGTTGTCACGCGATCCGAATCTGGACCCGGCAACGCCGTATCTGGCAAGCTGAGTTGTTTCTCGATACCAGTTCCTTACCGTGAGGAGAAATAGTGGGAGTGGTTGACGATTTCCGGCGTAGGGTGCTGGAGAAGGACGTTCCGGGGATCCTTGCGACGCTCTCGCCCGACATCACCTTCCACAGCCCGGTCATGCCCAAGCCCTACCGGAGCAGGGCGGCTGTGGCACCGCTGCTCACCGCCCTGGCGGAGGTGTTCGAGGATTTCGCCTACACGGCGGAGTTCGACGGCCGCAGCATCGACTCAGCCCGCTCCGCCGCCGGCTCGCCCCGGCACGCGCTCGAGTTCACCGCCACCGTGGACGGCAAGTCGATCACCGGCATGGACGTCCTCGCCACCGGGGACGACGGGTTGATCAGCGAGATCACCGTGCTGGTGCGACCGGTGACCGCCGCGCACTCGCTCGCCCGCCTGGTCGGTCGGCGGCTGACAGCGGCCTGACCCCACGGGCGGTCGGCGGCCGACAGCGGCCTGACCGCACCGGGCGGTCGGGGCGGCTGCGGATCAATACACCGGGAGACTCGGCTCGACCTGCTTCGCCCAGGCGATGACGCCGCCCTGCAGGTGGGAGGCGTTGGTGAACCCCGCCCGCTTGAGGGCCGCGAGCACTTCGGCGGAGCGCGCCCCGGTCTTGCAGTGCAGCACGATCCGCTTGTCCTCGGGCAGTCGGGACAGCGCCTCGCCGGAGAGGATGAGGTCCTTCGGGATGAGCGTCGCGCCGGCGATGTGCACGATGTCCCACTCGGCCGGCTCCCGGACGTCGATGACTTCGATGTCCTCGCCGGCGTTCAGCAGGTCGTACAGTTCGCGGGGGGTGACGGTGGCTTCGGTCACCGCCTCGCGGGCCGCACCGGACACCACACCGCAGAATTCCTCGTAGTCGATGAGCTTGTCGATCGGCGGACGCGTCGCCGGGCGGCGAAGCGTCATCGTGGTGAACTCCACCCGCAGCGCATCGTAGATCATCAAACGGCCGAGCAGTGGCTCACCGACGCCGGTGATCAGTTTTACCGCCTCGGTCACCATGATGGATCCGACGGTGGCGCAGAGCATTCCCAGCACGCCGCCCTCGGCGCAGGAGGGAGCCAGGCCGGGCGGCGGCGCTTCCGGGTAGACGTCGCGGTAGGTGATGCCGCGACCATTCGGCGCGGCCTCCCAGAAAACCGAAACCTGACCTTCGAATCGGTAGACCGAGCCGTAGACATAGGGCTTTCCCGCCAATGCGGCGGCGTCATTGACCAGGTACCGGGTGGCGAAGTTGTCGGTGCCGTCCACGATCAGGTCGTACTGGCGGAAAAGATCGACCGCATTGTCCGAATCGAGCCGCAATTGGTGCAGTCGCACGCGAACGCCACTGTTGATCCTGCGTATCGATTCTTCGGCGCTCGTCGCCTTCGGCCGGCCGACATCCGACTCGCCGTGGATGATCTGGCGTTGCAGGTTGGAGCCCTCCACCGTGTCGAACTCGACGATCCCCAGCGTGCCGACCCCGGCGGCCGCGAGGTAGAGCAGAGCGGGCGAGCCCAGGCCACCGGCACCGATCACCAGCACCTTGGCACTGGCCAGCCGGCGCTGCCCGGAAACACCCACTTCAGGAATGATCAAATGTCGACTGTACCGGGTCACGTCCTCTTTGGTGAGCTCCACATTGGGCATGACAAGTGGCGGCATCGAGTCCATCAAAATCCCCCGTTAGACCTGGCCGACGCTCCAGGTGAAGCACCTTGGGCGGGAGGCTAGCAGGCCACCCAAACACCGTCCACCAACATGTGCCGCACCTGATCGTCGAGGCTCCGCAATGGACTGGACTAAGTCACTGCCGCCGATGGTACGTTGTGGTCGCGGACTCCCGGCTCGCCGGCCGGGACGCCGCTTATCGCTGCTCGCAGACCACATCTGAATCACGGGGGGAAAATTGGCGGAGCTGCCACGCTGCCCGTCAGCGGGCTTCGCGCACGTTCTGCGCACCCGAGCCCGCGAGTCGGCAGCGTCCCTGGCCTTCCGATTCGTGCTCGACGACGGGCACGCCGAGGAGATCACCTACGGCGAGTTGGACCGCCGCGCCCGCGCGGTCGCGATCAACATCCTTGACGTCACCGACGGCCGGCCCGAGCGGGCCCTGCTGCTCTACCCGCCGGGGTTGGACTACCTCACCGCGCTGTTCGCCTGCTTCTACGCCGGCACGGTTGCCATACCGGCGTTCCCACCCGGCGCGACGCGCCAACCACGCACCATGTCACGGCTGATGGCCATCATCGAGGACGCGGGCGCCAGCCTCGTGCTGACCACCTCCCCCGCCGCGCCCATGATCACCGACTGGCTGGCCGACTCGTCAGTGCAGCCGGTGCCACGGGTCGTCTCGACCGACCTGGCCGACCCCGACGCGCACGATCTCGCGCCCAGGTCGTCCGGTGACACGCTCGCGGTCCTGCAGTACACCTCCGGGTCCACCTCGCTGCCCCGCGGCGTGATGTTGAACCACGACCACCTGATCTCGAACACCGCGGACATCACCCGCAGCTTCGGGCTGCACGCCGGGGCGTCGGCCGTCTTCTGGCTGCCGCCCTACCACGACATGGGCCTGATCGGTGGTCTACTGACCCCGGTGGCCAGCGGGATCCCGGCGACGTTCATGTCCCCGGTCACCTTCCTGCGTCGACCGCTGTCCTGGATGAGAGTGGTGTCCCGCTACCGCGCCACCCACACCGGCGGGCCGAACTTCGCCTACGACCTCTGTGTCAAGCGGGTGAAGGAGTCCGACCTGGTCGACCTCGACCTCTCCTCGGTCGAGCTGAGCTTCACCGGCGCGGAGCCGGTCCGGCCCGACACGATCGAACGATTCCTCAAGATCTTCGAGCCGTACGGGCTGCGACCTGAGGCGATCTATCCCTGCTACGGCCTGGCCGAGGCGACGTTGTTGGTGAGCGGCGGCACCCGCCTGGGCGGATGGCGTTCGGTCTCGGTCGCCCGCGAGGCTCTTGAGCTGGCCCGGGTGGCTCGGCCGGCGACGGCCGGAGAGCCCTCCCGACGGATCGTCGGCTGTGGCGCACCCGGGCCGGGCACCCGGATCGAGATCGTCGACCCCACCACCGGCGAGCCGGTCCCGCCCGGGCAGGTCGGTGAGATCTGGCTCGACTCACCGAGCGTCGCCGCCGGCTACTGGCGTCGGCCGAGCGAGACAGCCGAGACCTTCGGTGCGCTGACAGCCTCCGGCGAGGGACCCTACCTGCGCACTGGCGACCTGGGCTTCGTCGCGGACGGCGAGCTGTTCGTGGCCGGACGCGCGAAGGATCTCATCGTCCTGAACGGCCGCAACTACCACCCCGTCGACATCGAGCAGATCTGCGAGACCGACGTGGCGGGGATCCGCCGCGACTGTGGTGCCGCGTTCGCAGTGGAGGACGACCACGGGGCCGTCGAGCGGTTGGTGGTGGTCTACGAGGTCGACCCCGGCATGACCGAGGACCAACACCTGGACATCATCGACGGCATTCGCCGCTGCGTCTCGCGGGAGTCGAGCGTGGCACCGTCCGCCATCGTGCTCATCAAGGCGCGCACCATGCCGAAGACCTCCAGCGGCAAGGTCCAGCGCTGGCTCGCCCGCCGCCAGTACCTGTCCGGCGAGCTGGCGGAGGTGACCCGTTGGCAGAGGCTCGGCGCAGCGGCGTGAGTGGGCCACGATCGGCAGCCGTCATCCCGAAGGGACGCATCCAATGATCATCAAGGTTCGGGGCATTCTGCTCCGGTTCACCAACTACGAGAACGAGATCGAGGTCGAGGGCAAGACCGTGCGCGAGGGCCTGGACCAGCTTGCCGCGCGCTACCCCAACCTGCGCGACGTGCTGTCCGACCGCGAGGGCGCGGTACGCGCCACGCACTTCATCGCGCTCAACGGGGAGCAGCTCTCCCTCGACGAGTTGGACCGGGAGGCCGTCGAGGACGACCGCGTCGACATCGTCACGGCCGTCTCGGGAGGCTAGCTCGTATGCCGCGCAGCTCAGCCTTCGAGGTCGTGCTCGATGCCAGCTACTTCACACCACACCAGCTCCAGACCGTGGCGGTGGGTCGGCTGGGCTTCCAGGCCGGGACCCGCTGGCTGCGTGATCACGTGTGCAGCCACCGCACGCTTGTCTCGCAGCACCGCGTCGGGCTGGTGTTGTGGGCGTGGCAGCTCGAGTACGAGCAGCCGCTGCGCTTCGAGGACGCGGACGACGCACTCGTCGAGGTGTGCGCCCGGGTCCGTGGGCCGCGCTCGTCCCAACTCGAGGTCGAGATGACCCTCTCCGGCCCCGACGGGGTGGCGGTGCGTACCCGGGCCGCGTCGGTGCCGCTCCAGCTCAGCGGTGACCAGGCGCTGTCGGGCACACCCGCCCCACTTCCCGACCGGATCGTCGACCGGTTCGGGGCGGACGAGCGCGAGCGCTCCCCCTTCCGCAGCCGTGTTCCGGCACTGCGGGCGATGCTGGAGCGCGACGGTCAACGACTCGCCTCGGTGACGCTGCCGACCCGCGTGCACCGGCACCACTGCGAGGTCGCCGATCAGTGGTACTGGGCGGAGTCGTTGGGTTTCGCCGGCGCCGCCCGTGAGGAGCTGCTGTTGCGGCACGGCTCGCGGGCACCGCAGCTACGGCGGGCGCTCACCGAGGGGATTCGTCGCGTCGACGTCACCTGGCTGCGGGCCGGGCAGCTCTGGGACCAGTTCGACGTCCACACCACCGGCTACCAGCTGGGCGACGAGATCGCCTTCGTCAGCGAGCTGCGACTGGCCGACGACGGCCTGCCGTACGCGTACGTGGTGGAGCGGGTATGACCTCGTCGACCCAGGTGTCGTCGCTGGCCGGGTATGACGCCGCGGCCGAGTTGGAGCAGCGGCTCGGCTGCCCGTTCGACCCGGATGCGGGCATCTCACTGGCCGCCGGCGTCCGGGCCGACGAGCTGGAGACGGAGCCGACCGCCGCGTTCGAGGCGGTGTGGTCCGCCGGTTGCCACGAGTACCTGGTACCCGTCGACGAGGGCGGCCGGTTGGCCTCGTTCGAGTCTCTGCTGGGCGTGTTGCGCGCCATGTCCCGCCGTGACCTGGCGATCTCGGTGGGCCTCGGCTCGACCTTCCTGGCCGCGGTGCCGGTGTGGGTGTGGGGCCGGCCGCAGCAGCGCCGCCGGGTCGCCGAGCTGATCCTGGCCCGCGCCTTCGGGACGGCGGGGATCAGCGAGGAGGCCGCGGGCAGCGACCTGCTGGCGACCGCCACGACGGCGGCCCCGGTCTCCGACGGGTTCGTGCTCAACGGCCGCAAATGGCTTGTGGGTAACGGCCGGCGCTCATCGTTCGCCACCGTGCTGGCCGCCTCCGAGCCCTCCTTCGGCCTGTTCCTTGTGGATTTCGCCGCCCTCGGCGAGCAGGGGGTGCGTCGGCTGCCGAAGGTGCGCTCGGTCGGCCTGCGCGCTCACGACCTCAGCGGCTTCGAGTTCCAGGACTGTCAGCTCGACGCGAACGCGACACTGGGCAACCCGGGGCGCGGCATCGAGATGGTGTCCGGCATGTTGCAGTTCACCCGGACCATGGTCGGTGGCATGACCCTCGGTGCCGCCGACACCGCGCTGCGGATCGCCCTGCGACACGCCCGTGGCCGCATCCTGTACGGCCGGTCCGCGCTGGCCCTGCCCCCGGTGCGGGCGTTGCTCGCCACCGCCTTCGCCGACCTGCTGGCCGCCGAGGCCACCCAGCTGGCCGCCGCACGCGCCCTCGACGTGGCACCGCACCGCATGCCGCTGTGGTCGGCGGTGGCCAAGTACGTGGTGCCCGACTTCTGCGTCGACGCGGTCGATGCCTGCGGCGAGGTGCTCAGCGCCCGGGCGTACCTGCGGGAGAACGTGGCCGACGGCGCGTTCCAGAAGATCGCCCGGGACGCCGCCATCACGCCGGTGTTCGAGGGCACGAAACTGGTCCAGTTGGAGACCATCCGCGCCCAGCTCGCCAGCGGCGCCCGGCGACGAGGGCCGGCCGAGCTCCCGTTGGACCTGCTCTTCGGGTTCGGCGAGCCGGTTACCGCCTGGGCTCCACGGGCGGTTCGGCCCCCGATCGTCTACGGCCAGGCCGACGAGGTGGTGGATCTGCTGGACGTCGCGGTCGAGCGGCTCGCCGACGACGAGCTCGCCGCACTCGGCCGGAAACTGATCGCGGTTCGCGACGAGACCCGCGCGGCCCTCGGCCGGCACGCGGCGCACCGCACCCACAGCGGTTACGACCACGCCCGCCGGCACGCGTTGGTCCACGCCGCGGCCTGCTGTCTGCACCTGTGGCACGAACGTCGCCTGGTGCTCGGCGGTGTGGCGGCCGACCCGGCGTGGCTCGCCGTCGCGTTGCGGCGGATCGCCCAGCGGCTCGGCCTGCCTGTCGAACCCGACCGCGACGCCGAGGACCGACTGGTCACACGACTGCAGGAGCTGGACGACGACGATCGGGCGTTCTCCCTGGTGCCGCTGCGGCTCGCAGCGCAGTACCGCAGGTAGGCCCCGCCGGATGAAGGAGGACCTCATCGACACCCTGGACACTCCGAGCGACGCGGAGTCGACCCTCCGGTGGTTACGGTCGCTGCTCGCCGACCTGCTCGGCGTGCCGGTCGACGAGGTTGCCACCGATCAGCCGCTGAGCGAGCTGGGGATCGACTCGCTCACCGCCGCGCAGTTCTCCTATGAGATCGAGGAGAGCACCGGCGCGACCGCGCCGCTGGACCGCTTCCTCGGCGACCACACGCTCGCCGATGTCGCGGCTGAGCTGGCCGCGTTGACCAAGGCGCGGACCGACGAGGAGGGGGTGAACGTCCCGTGACGAGCCGCCTGCGGGCCGCGGACATCATGGACCGCCCGGCCGGGGGTGCCTACCGACTGACAATCGACGCCGAGGCGGAGGCGCTGCGCCGCGAGGCGGTCTCCCGCTTCGAGGGGTTCCTGCTGGATCGGGCGAACCCCGGGGCGCGCTTTCGCAACCGCGCCTGCCAGCCCCTGGATCGTCGCCTGTTCGAGGAGGCCAGCGAGATAGGCCTGCTGCGGTTCGGCCTGCCGAAGGAGATCGGTGGCGCTGGACGGGACAAGTTCGAGTGGGGCGTGGTGATCACGGAGCTGGCCCGCATCTCCCGGGACCCGGGCTTCCCGGTGCTGCTCGACATCACCGTCGAGAACACCGAGATGATCCTGTCGAGCGGCCGCCCGGAGCTGATCGACAGCTACGTGCCGGACCTCGTGGCCGGGCGCCGCTTCGCGGTGCAGGGTGCCTACGAGAGCCGCGACCCGTACGACTACCAGACCACTGCACGGTTCGAGGACGGGCACTGGGTGCTCAACGGCGCGAAGCGGTTCATCGCCGGTGCCGTGTTCGCGGACCTCTTCATCTGCTACGTACGCGACGAGGCGTCGAACGACATGCTCGCGTTCGCCGTCGAGCGCGACGATCCCGGCGTCACACCGGTGCGCCTGGAGACGATGGGCATGCGCACCATGGGCATGGGCCAGCTCGTGCTGCACGACGTCCGGCTGCCCGAGTGGCGGCTCGTCTGGCGCTCCGACGCGCTCAGCGAGCTCAACACCTACGCCCGCAACCGGCGCACGATGAGCGGCTGTGGTGTCCTCGGCGCGATCGAGGGGATCGTCGAAGCCTGCGTCGAGTCGCTCTCGGCCCGACGACGCGGTGGGCGCCGGGTGCTCGACTATCCCAACGTCGAGCGGTCGATCGGCGAGATGCGCATGCTGCTGGAGTCCGCGAGGTCCACCCTCTACCGGGCTCTCGACGGGACCAGGGCTGACCAGCGCGACCCGTACTTCGACGCGTTGGCAACGACCGCCAAGCATCAGGTCTCGGAGGCCGCGATCCGGGTGGGCCAGCTGGTGATGACCCTTCAGGGCGGCGAGAGCTACATCAGCGCCTTCCCCTGGGAGCAGTACATGCGCGACATCCTGGGGCTGATCGGTGGCCAGGGCTCGCAGGAGATGTTGCTCATCCAGCTCGGGCAGCGGTCGATCGTCGGGCTGGAAGGCCGCCGGCTCAAGCAGGACGTGGCCGAGCGCACCGTGACCCGGCTCGCCGACTCCTGGTGGGCGGTGTCCGCGCTGGCGGCCAGGGAGGGCGCGGGGGCGCAGCGTCCCGAGGTGTCCGCGGCCATCGACGACGTGCTGCTCGCGGCCGGCCTGGTGGGCTCGCCGGAGGGGACGGACGACCGGCTTACGGAGCTGACCAGGCAGGCGAGGGCCTTCGAGGCGTGCGCGACGGCGGTACGGACGGGCCTGTTGGCGGCGCTGCTACGGTCGCCCACCGTCGCGGCGGCGGCCGACCAGGCCGGCCTGGCCACGCAGAGCGCGCGTGAGCTGCTGAGCGCGCTTGGCGAAACCCAGCTGGTGCAGCCGCTGCCCGAGGACAGCTACGTCGTCAACCCCGGTCTGGAACGGCTGCTCGTGGGCGGTCCCCGGACGGCAGCCTTCGCGGCCCGCCTGCGGCGCGCGGTCGACGGCGGCACCGGCCTGCGCGCGGGGAGCGTGGGCGGACCCGACGTACGCGACGCCGGCCGCGGCGACGACGCGCCGCTGCTGGCCGACGTGTTCGCCAACGAACTGCTCGGCCGGTTGGAGGGCCTGGAGGACCTGCTCGACCGGCCGGAGCTGCGGATCGGCTGCGCGGCCGGAGACGGCGGGCGGTCGATGGACGCGCTGGCTCGGGAGTTCCCGATCGCTCCGGTGCTGGCCATCGAGCCCGATGGCGTTCCGGTCGACGAGGCCGGGCAGACCCGGCACCCGCTGGGCCGGGCTCCGGAGGTACGGGTCGGCGACCTCGACTCCTTCGCACCCGACGACCGGCTGTGCCTGGCCTGGGTCCCGGCCGTCGGATGTTCGCACACGCACCTCGAACGGCGCGTCGAGGCCGCGGCCCGCGCGCTGGTGCCGGGGGGTTGGCTGGTGGTGGTCCTGCCGTTGCCGCCGAAGCGCAAACTCGGCGCGGCGGTCCTTGGCCTGGAGTTGGCGTTGGCGGGTGCCCAGCCGGTCGCCCGGGGCATTGTCGAGGATCTGTTGCGCGGGACGGGGCTGGGCCACATCAGGTGGCTCTGGCAGGATGCGAACCTCGGCGTCCAGCTCGTCGCGTCCCGCCGGGAGCGGTAGCCGGGCCGGGGCGCTCGGGGCGGGCCGGGCACGGACCGGCCGGCCCCGCCGTGCCCCCTGCTGTGGTCACCGCACGCGGGTCGCCTTCAACGTCCGGAACACCGCCGTCAGCAGCCGCGCGTGGTGCTCGGCGGTGAGTCGGGCCGGCCGGTCGAACGTCATGACGTGCTGGCTGGCGACCGTCTGGGGGCGGGTGAAGGCGAGCAGGCCGTCTCGCCCGTGGCGGACACCGACTCCGGAGCCCTTGATCCCGCCCGCTGGCGCGTCGTGCGAGCCGTACGCCGCGGCGTAGCCCTCGTTGATGTTGACCAGGCCGGTGCGCAGTTCCCCGGCGAGCCGCCGGGCACTGCGGACGTCGCGGCTCCAGATGCTCGTCGTGAGCCCGTAGTCGGTGTCGTTTACCAGGTCGATCGCCTCCTGCTCGGTGCGGAAGGACCGCACCGACAGCACCGGGCCGAAGGTCTCCTCCCGGTGGAGTTTCATGCCGCTCACCACCCCGGTCAGCACCGTCGGCTCGTAGAACAGCGGCCCCAGATCCGGTCTGGCCCGGCCACCGGTCAGGACCGTCGCGCCCCGCGACCGGGCGTCCTCGACATGGTCGATCACGCGGGCCAGTTGTCGTGGTGTGGTCAGCGAGCCCATGTCCACGTCGAAGTCGAACCCGGCGCCGACGCGCAGCTGCCGCACCTGCGACACCAGTTCCGGCAGGAAGCGGTCCATGAGTGGTGCGGCCACGAGGACCCGCTCGGTGGCCATGCACAGCTGCCCGGCGGACGTGAAGGCCGCCCGCAGCAGGCCCCGGACCGCGGCGGGGACATCCGCGTCGGGCAGCACCACCATGGCGTTCTTCCCGCCGAGTTCGAGGGTGCAGGGCACCGGCTGGTCGGCGGCGATCCGCCCCACCGCCCGTCCGGCGGTCGTCGATCCGGTGAAGCACACCGAGTCGGCGTGGGCGATCAGTGCCTCACCCATCTCGGCCGGGTCGCCGGGCAGCACCTGCCACACGTCGGCCGGCAGCCCGGCCTGGACCAGGACCCGCCACGCCCATCGGGTGCTGAGCGTCGTCTGGGTGTCCGGCTTGTGGACCACCGCGTTGCCGGCCAGCAACGCCGGCACCACGTCGGCGAGGCCCAGGGCCAGCGGGTAGTTCCAGGGGGTGATGACCGCTACGGTGCCCCGGGGCAGTCGCACCTCCCGGGCGCGGGTGAAGAACGGGATCGCGCCTAAGCGCCGCCGGGGTGCGAGGAACCGACCGGCGCGGCGGGCGTAATACAGGGTGATGGCGGCGGCGTCGAGCAGCTCCTCGAAGGCGTGCGCGCGGGCCTTTCCGGTCTCCACCTGGATCAGGTCCAGGATCTCCCGTTGCCGCCGGAACAACGCGTCGTGCAGGGCGATGAACGGGCGGGCTCGGGTGCGGTGGTCCAGTCGTGCCCATGCCTGCTGAGCCGTACGCGCGGCGGCGAAGGCGGACCGGACGTCGCCCTCGTCGGCCAACCCGATCTCCGCAACCGGTTCACCGGTGAACGGGGCCGACACGACGAGCCGGGTACCGAGACGGGGACCGTCGGCGGCGAGCCGGCCCAGCTCGTCGACGGTTGCCGCCACCCGGGCGGTGCACCAGGTCGTCGTGTCAGTCATCGTCGTCGCCGGGTTCGAGCTGCGCGGTCCCGTCCGCGGCGTGCGCCCGCAGGACGTCATCGCGGGTGACGAGCCCACCCGGTCCGGTGCCGGCTACGCGGTGCAGCTCCACCCCGAGTTCCCGGGCCATCCGGCGGACCGCCGGAGCGGCCGCCGCCCGCGCCGTCGGCGGCGGCACCGGCGGGCGGGCCGCACCGGTCTCCCGCTCCCGCCCGGCCGCACGCCGGGTGAGCATCGACGCGTGCGGGTCCGGTCCGGCACCCACGAGCACGCCGCCGGTCGTCGCCTGCCCCGCCGCGGGCGGTGGCACCGGCCGGTCCGGCTCGGTCGGACCGTCCATATCGGACTCCTCCGACACCAGCACGGTGACCAGTGGCGCGCCGACCGGGATCACCGCACCGGCTGCGGCGTGCAGCTCGACGATCACCCCCCGGTACGGGCAGGGCAGCTCGACGACTGTCTTCTCCGTCTCGACCTCGACCACCGCCTGGTCGACGTCGACCCGGTCGCCCACCGCGAGACGCCACGCGATGATCTCGCCAGCGACCAGTCCCTCCCCCAGATCGGGCAGGTGGAAGGTGCGCCGAACCCCGCCGGTCGTCCCGGCCCGGCCGGTCACTGGTCCCGCCAGAGCGACGACACGGCGTCCAGCACCCGATCGACCGACGGCAGGTGGAACCGTTCCAGTCGGGGCGGCGGATACGGAATGTCGAACCCGGTCACCCGCCGCACCGGCGCTTCCAGGTGGTGGAAGCATTCCTCGCAGATGCGGGCGACCACCTCCGCGCCGAACCCCGCGAAGCCGGACGCCTCGTGCACGACTATCGCGCGGCCGGTCCGTCGTACCGACTCGTGGACGGTCTGCTCGTCGAACGGCACGAGCGACCTCAGGTCGATGACCTCCAGGTCGTACCCTTCGGCCGTGCCGAGTTCGGCCGCCGCCAGCGCGATCGGGACCGTCGGGCCGTACGCCACGAGCGTCGCGTGGGTGCCGGCGCGGCGGATCACCGCCCGGCCCACCGGCGCCACCTCGGCCGGCAGTGCCCGATCCGCCACGCTCCAGTACAACCGCTTGGGCTCGAAGAACACCACCGGGTCGGCGCCACGGACAGCCGCGCGCAGCATGCCGTACGCGTCCTCGACGGTCCCCGGCGTGAGCACGTGCAGACCGGGCGTGTGCGCGGCGTACGCCTCGGAGGAGTCGCTGTGGTGCTCCACGCCGCCGACACCTCCGCCGTACGGCACCCGGACCACCACCGGCAGCGACACCGCTCCCCGGGTCCGGTTGCGCATCTTCGCCAGGTGACTGGCCAGTTGCTCGAACGCCGGATAGGCGAAGGCGTCGAACTGCATCTCCACCACCGGACGTAGTCCGTAGAGGGCCATGCCGATGGCCATGCCCAGGATCGCCGACTCGGCGACCGGGGTGTCGAAGCACCGCTGGTCGCCGAAGCGGGCGGCCAGACCGTCGGTCACCCGGAAGACACCGCCGAGCCTGCCAACGTCCTCTCCGAAGACCACCACGCGTTCGTCGTGGGACATCTCGTCGTGCAGCGCCCGGTTCAACGCCTTCGCCAACGTCATGCCTGGGGCGATGCCGATGGTGCCGGTCGGGTCGGGCTGGGCCGGGGCGGTCATCACGTCTCCTCGGGCTCGGCGTTGCCGGCGATCTCGGCGGCCAACTGCCGGGCCTGTCTGGCCAGTTGCGGGGTGGGGGTCGCGTACACGTGGGCGAAGAGGTCGGCGGGGTCCGGGGCGGGGCGGCCGCGCACACCCCGGCGGGTGCGGTCGGCGAACGCCTCGGCGTCGGCGTCGATCCGCAGTTGCACGTCGTCGTCGAGAACGCCGTGCCGGCGCAGGTGCGCGGCGAGCCGCCGGATCGGGTCGTGGCCACGCCACCACTCGACCTCGGCCGCGTCGCGGTAACGCGACGGATCGTCGGAGTTGGTGTGCGGGGCGATCCGGTACGTCACCGCCTCGATCAGGGTTGGCCCGCTCCCCCGGCGGGCCCGGTCCACCGCGGCGGTCACCGCCGAATGGACCGCGAGCAGGTCGTTGCCGTCCACCCGGACGCCGGGCATCCGGTAGCCGACCGCCCGATACGCCAGCGAGGTGGCCCGGGTCTGCTTGGCGAACGGCACCGAGATGGCGTAGCCGTTGTTCTGCACCACGAACACCACCGGGGCGGAGCGCACCGCGGCGAGGTTGAGCGCCTCGTGGAAGTCGCCCTCGCTGGTGGCCCCGTCGCCGCAGAGCGCCAGCGCGACGGTGTCGTCGCCGGTGCAACGCGCCGCCAGCGCGAGGCCCACCGCGTGCGGCGCCTGCGTCGCCAACGGTGTGCAGTGCGGCGCGGTGCGGCTGGCCATCGGGTCGTACCCGCAGTGCCAGTCCCCGGTGAGCAGGGTGAGCGTCTCGACCGGATCCACTCCCCTGGTCACCACGGCCACCGAGTCGCGGTAGGTGGGGAAGACCCAGTCGGTCGGCCGCAGCGCCAGGACCACACCGACCTGGCACGCCTCCTGCCCGTACGAGGACGGGTACACCGACAGGGAGCCCTGTTTGGCAAGGACGGTCGCCTGGACGTCGAAGCGACGCCCGATGACCATGGCGCGGTACGCCGCCAGCGCCGTGGCCAGGTCCACGGTCTCCGACGTGCCGGCGGGCCGGCCGGGCGGGTCGAAATCTGACCCCGGTGCCCGTATGTCGTGGTTCGACCGAACCTGACCGCTCTGGTCCGTGGTGGCCATGCGCCACCTCCCTCGTGCGTAGGTGCTCGTTGTCCTCGTGGCGCCGGCGCCGCCGACGGGCCCGGTGGGCGCCGGTCAGGTCACCGCGGGGCTTCGGTCCGCCGGGTTGTCGACGACGGACCCGATCTGCTCCCGAGCGGCCCGGAAACACGCCTCGATCGACGTGCCCCGGCGGAAGTCGCCGGTCACCAGCAGACCGTCCGACCCGCCGAGGAGCTTGTCGATGCGCTCCAGCCGGTCGGGATGCCGTCGGCTGTAGGCGCAGAACGCCTGCTGCCACCGGCGGCTCACCTGGTGGCGCAGCCGAGCCTGCGCGATGGCGGGGAAGTGCGGTGCGAGCTGGCTTTCGGCCCGGACCCGCAGCTCCTCCAGGGAGGCCGAGAGCAGGTTCCGCCGAGCCGGCCGGCCGCTGAAGGTGTAGCGGACGATGTGCCGGTCGTCGCGGCCGTAGGCGCCGGCGTTGCTGACCTCGCTGCCCGGCGGAAAGAAGATCGCCCGGGCGGCCACGTCGAACACCGGCCGGTCGTACTCGGCGATCACCACGGCGGCCGGGAAGTAGCGGATCTGGTCCAGTTCGGCGGCGACCTCGGGGTGGCCCGGCCGCAGCAGCGCGGCACCCGCGCTGGCCGGCACGGCCAGGACGGTCAGGTCGGCCAGGTGCGTCTCGGAGTCGCCCGAGCGCGTCCGCACCCGTACGCCGGTGGTGCGGGAGCCGTCCCCGAGCAGCTCCTCGACCCGCGTCCCCAGCTGGACCGACACGGTTGCGGCGAACTCGCCGAACACCGGCTCGAACCCGTCGGTCAGCTGCTCGAACCGGTCGAGCAGCATGCCCAGGTTCGCGCCGAAGTCGGCCAGGTGCAGCTCATCGGGTTCGGCACCGTTCATCCGCACGGTCATCGGGCGGACCAGCGCGTTCTGCAGGTACCGGCCGAAGTAGCCGTCCATGCTCGGGTCGTCGTGCGCCCGGCTGAGGTCCCGGAACCGGGGGCTGCCCAGGAACCGGTCCCGGTCGTCTCCGCGTACCCATCGGGTCATCCGCCAGAAGCGGACGACGTCCCGGGGCGGGGTGCGCCGGAGGAAGCCGGCGATGCCGGCGGCCCGGGACTGCCCGTCCACGGTACGCAGCCGCCCATCCTCCACCCGGGACGTGTTGATCCCGAAGTGCTCGAAGGGCCCGCCGCCCAACTCCTGCACGAAGGACCGGAACTCGGTGTACCGGGTGCCGATGTTCTTACCGCCGAGGGTCACGTCCCGCTCGCCCAACTTCTCTCCGGACGAGCGTCCACCCAGGCGGTGCTGGTCGTCCAGCAGGGTCACCCGCACGCCGCACCGACGCAGGTACCAGGCGGCGGCGATGCCCGACCACCCACCGCCCACCACGATCGCGGTCGCGGGGCGCGGCGGCAGTCCGGCGGGGGTGTCCCGCCGGCTCGTCTCAGCAGTCACGATCCATCCCATCGGTGGTGTCGGAGGGGCAGGGCAGGGGGCGGCACCCGGGCGTTTCGCCGAGCGGAAGTGGTCGAGCGTCCGGTGGGCCGGTCGGGGAGACGCATCCGACGACGGTGACCCGCGGCACCTACTTCATCAGCCGGGGGAACTCGGCGTCGTGCTCCTTGATGTAGACCGTCTGCGGCGTGACGGCGAACCTGTTCTCGTTGTCGAAGTTGTCGGACACCTCGGTGAGGTGGGCCATGATCTGCTCCCCGTTGGTGTTCAGGGTGTGCCGCAGGTAGTCGGTCTGGAGGTTGCCGTGCCACAGCACGCCCAGTTTGTTGACCAGGTAGCGGTCCGTCTCCTCCTCGACCACACCCGCCTCGATGTGCTCACGCAGCACGCCGAGCACCCGCTCGTGGTCCGGCAGGTCGGCGAAGCGGTGCAGCAGGTCCTTCGTGAGCTCCTTGTACCGCGGGAACATCACCATGATCCGGTCGAGGACGCCGCCGCGCCCGATGGACTGCATGGTCTCGGTCGACACGCCCCGCTCGTCGATGTTGCGTTGCCAGTCGTCGACCTTGTCCGGGTTGATCGACACCATGTCCTTGACGTTGCCCCGGGCGGCGCAACCGACAGCGATGATGTCCTGCCGCGCGCAGTGCGCGGTCTGGTACTGGCTGCGTACCGGGCTCCTGGAGTAGGTCTCGGCGAGCGTGTTGTGGTAACCCTGCGAGAGCAGGTAGTCGTACAGGTGCTCCCGCATCGCCATCAACTGCCAGGCGGTGCCCGGCTGCTCGACCCGCCCGTCCATGATCAGCTTGTGGAGCGGCCGGTAGGGCAGGTAGATGGTGGAGAACGCGTCGATCTCCGACGGGGAGTACGTCGACACCAGCTCCGCCAACTCGTCGACGAAGCCGTCGAGTGTCTGGCCGGGCAGGTCGTACATGATGTCCACACACGACTCGGCGTCGAAGTTGAGCGTCCGCATCTGGTCGAAGACCGAATCGACGTCCTCGCGGGTGTCCAGGCGACCGATCTTGCGGTGGATCGTCGGGTTGAGCGTCTCGATCCCGAAGGTGATCCGGTTCCAGCCGTGGCCCTGCAGGAGCTGCATCATCCCGGGCCGGCGTAGGGTCCGGGGCTCTCCGGTGAACGACTTCTCGATGGTGTCGTAGCCCGGCACGACCTTGCGCAGGTGGGCCGAGAGCCGGTCCACCGCGCCCAGCGGCAGCGTGGACGGGCTGCCACCACCGACGTAGATCGCGCTGAACCTGCGGGCCTGGACGTACGGCTGGCGCATGTACCAGTCGATTTCCTTGATCAGGTAGTCGGTGTACCGCTCCAGACGATCCTCGTCCTGCTTGGGGTAGTGGTAGCGGTTGAAGTTGCAGTAGTGGCAGAAGGACTTGCAGTACGGCACGTGGATGTACAACATGAGCTCGTCGTTGAGGTTGCCACCGGGATCGCCGAGGCTGGCGATGTTGGCCTCGACCTGCGCGGGCTCGACCTGGTGCCAGTCCATTGTGGCGAAGTTCGGCATGACATAGTGCGAGGCCGTCACGATCCCGGGAAAAGGCATCGGCCGGGTGGCGTGCTCGCCGACGTAGAGGCGGGGTGCGGCTGACTTGACTTCCATCTCTGCTCCCTCGGTCGTGCGTGTCGTACCGCGCACCTCCCGGCCGACCAGCCGGCCGGCACCGGTCACGGACAGTCCGTGCCCCGCACCAGGTGTGCGCAGCCCTTCCAGTTGATGACTCCGGCGCCCCAGGTCAGACCCGCGCCGAAGGCGGCCAGCCCGACCCGGGCCCCGGCCGTCAACAGCCCCTCCCGCTGGGCCTCGGTGAGAGCCAGTGGGATAGAGGCCGCCGAGGTGTTGCCGAAGCGGTCGAGGTACATCGCGACCCGATCCGCCGGGTAGCCGAGCCGCCGGGCCACGGCGCCGACGATCCGGGCGTTCGCCTGGTGACTGACCAGCACGTCGAGGTCGCTGACGGCGAGTTCACAGGCGTAGCAGCTGGCCTTGACCTCGTTGACCATCGCTTCCACTGCGAACTCGTAGACCTCGCCGCCCTGCATGCGCACCACCTGGTCGTCCCGGTCGACGTACAGGAGATCCCCGTGCTCGCCGGCGGACCCGAAGGAGAGGTACTGCGGGCACCGGGCCCGCCGGGTCCCCCGGGCCGCCCGCACCACGACCGCCGCCGCGGCGTCGCCGAACAGCACGGCTGTCGACCGGTCCTGCTGGTTGGTGAGGCGGGACATCGCGTCGGCTCCGATCACGAGCACGCAGTCGGCCCGGTCGGTCTCGATCCGGCCGATGGCGTAGTCGAGGGCGTAGAGGAAACCGGTGCATGCTCCGTTGAGGTCCACCGCGCCCGGTGCGCCGGTCCCCAGCAGGTGCGCCACCCCCGGGGCGAGCCCCGGGGAGACGCGGTCGGCGGTCGAGGTCGCGGCGACCACGAAGTCGACCTCGGCCGGTGTGGCCCCGGCGTCCACGAGCGCCGCGGCACCCGCCTGTGCGGCCAGGGCGCCGAGCCGTTCGCCGTCGCCGAGCCGGTATCGCTGGCCGACCCCGGTCCGACTGGTGATCCACTCGCTGCTGACCCCGAGGTGGGCGAAGCGGTCGTTGCCGACCACTGTGGCCGGCAGGGCGGCACCCGCTCCGGCGACGACGGCGGTCACGAGGCCAACTCCGGTCCGCGGGTATCCGCCGGACTGAGCACGAATCGCGAGCGGGTGACGACCTGCCCGTTCTGTTCGGCCCAGATCGTCACGGCCTGGCCGCCGCCGTCGGTGTCGGTGTCCCAGCCGGCGACCCGACAGGACAGCGCGACGTCCAGCTCCGCGAACGACACGAAGTCCATCGCCGCCGCATCCGTGCGCAGCGAGCCGGCGTCGACGTCGGCGTGCACCACCATTGCGGCGACCGCGAGCTGGCGCGACGCCTCGGCGATCAGCATGCCCGGATAGTGGTCGAGCCGACGGTCGAAGAAGGCCGGGTGCCGCAGCGGCAACACCTCGGCGGACGCGTCACGCGGTGGTCCGGACGGGGTGGTGATCAGCACGTTGCCGGGAAAGTACCGGCCGACGACGGCACCGGGAGCCGCCATCGCGAGCAACCCAGGTCGGACGTTGAGGACCCGCCCGGCACTGTCGGCGCGCAGTTCCGCGTACCCGTCGTGGGCGAGGAAGGCCACCGAACCCGTCATCGTCGCGGCGGGCCGCCCGTCGATCCAGGCGCGTACCGGCCCGTCGATCGCGTACACCGCGCCGCGCCGGTTGCGGCGGACCCGGTCGACCGGTACGGCGATCACGATCTCGGCGGTGTCCTCCCCCACGATGGTCGCCTGGGTCGACACCACCCGGACGTCCACCGAACGCAGGACGAACTGGCTGTCCAACGGCACCTCGAGGAGCGCGTGCGCGATCACCTCGACGCCCTGCCGCAGGACCTCGGCGATCAGGAGGATGTCGTGGTGGCGGCCGGCGGTGTCGTTGTACAGCCGGTGCAACCTCGGCAGGTGGCCCACGGCTACCAGCCGTTCCCCGTCCCGGGCGACGCCGGTGACGAAGACCCCTTCGGTGCTGCGTCGGTGCGCGAACCGTCGTGGAACGGTGGAGTCGGTGGTGAGCCCGAGCGAGCTGGGCACCGGCGGCTGCACCGCGGCCGCCGGCCGCGCCGTCGCGTCGATGTTCGTGGCCATTCAGTTCGCCGCCCGCAACAGTAGGGCCACGTTGTGGCCGCCGAACCCGAAGGATGTGGAGAGGCCCACCGACCCGCTCTCGCGGACCGCCAGCGACACGGCCCGTGCGGCGTGGGTGAGTGGCCCGAGGCGCTCGTCGGGCTCGGTCAGCCCGTGGGTCGGCGGGACCGTCCGGTGCCGCAGCGCCTGCAACGTGGCGACGGCCTCGACCGCCCCCGCGGCACCCAACAGGTGCCCCAGGTAGGACTTGCTGGACGAGATCGGGATGCTGGTCAGCGCCGCGCCCAACGCGGTGCGCAGGGCCCTGGTCTCGGCCAGGTCGTTGAGCACCGTCCCGGTGCCGTGCGCGTTGATGTAGTCGACGTCGGCCGCCGGGAGTTGGGCGTCGGCCAAAGCGAGGGTGACCGCCTTCGCGGCGAGCGACGCTGTCGGTTCGGGAGCGGTCAGGTGGTAGGCGTCGGTCGTGGCGCCGTACCCGAGCACCTCGCCGAGGAGCACCGCGCCCCGACGCTCGGCCGCGTCGGCACTCTCCAGCACCAGGACGGCCGCTCCCTCGCCAAGCAGGAAGCCGTCGCGCTTCTGGTCGAACGGCACCGAACGGCCGGTCGGCGAGAGCGCGCCGGCCGAGCGGAAGATGGCCTCCGTGAACGGCGTCAGGGCGGCTTCGGCCCCGCCGACCACCACCGCGTCGGCTTCGCCGGCCCGGATCGCGCGCAGCCCGGCTCCGATCGCTTGTGCGCCTCCGGAGCAGGCCGCGACGATGGACGACGCCTCACCGCGAAACTGGTAGCGGATCGCCAACTGGGCCGCGGCCGCGTTGGCCATCAGCATCGGTACGGACAACGGCGACACGTAGTCCGGGCCGTCGCGGCGTAACGCCTCCACCTGCGACTCGATCGTCGCGATGCCCCCGATCGCCGAGCCGATCACGCAGCCCACCCGCTCCGCCGGGTACGGCGGCTGATCACCCCACCCGGCCTGGTCGAGCGCCTCGTCGGCGGCGGCGATGGCGAACTGGCAGAACCGGTCGGTGCGGTGCGCCTCCCGTCGGGTGAGCACCCCGCGCCAGTCGAACGAGTCGCACCTGCCGACGCCGCCGTCCAGGCCGGAGTCTCCCGCGACGGCCCGCTCGTGGAGCGCCTGGGCTCCCACCCCCAGGGCGCTGACCACTCCCATGCCGGTCACCACGACCCGTCTGGTCATGCGCAGCCCGCCCGCTCATAGATCACCTGGAGCGCGTCGGCAAGTGACTTCACCTCGGCGAAGTCGTTGGGCCGAACCTGGATGCCGAGTTCCTTGCGGACGCCCTGGCTCAACTCGACAACGTCAAGCGAGTCGAGCCCCATCTCTTCGAGCGTGGCGCCGGCACTGATGCCGGCCGCGTCCGCGCCCATGGCCTCCACCTGCTCGCGTACGAACTCCTCGATCTCCACCTGGCTGTGCTGAGAGTTCTGGGACATATCGCCCTCCAGGAATGTCGGTCTACACGGGCCCCGCATGACCGGGGCGAGGATCAGGAGAGCTGGAACGCGGCGGCCGAGAGCCCCCCGTCCACGGCAAGCGTCGCGCCGGTGACGTATCCGGCCGCCGTCGACGCGAGAAAGCACACGCAGGCGGCCACCTCGTCCGGGCTGGCGGCTCGCCGTATCGGCACGTGGCGGCGCACCGACTGGTCGAGGTGTGCCACGTCGTGGGTCATGTCGGTACGCGCCAACCCCGGCGCGACCGCGTTGACGGTCACGCCCTTTCTCGCCACCTCTACCGCGACCGACCTGGTCAGCGCGCCCAGACCCGCCTTCGCCGCGGCGTAGTTGCCCACGCCGGGAATCGAGTGGGCGCCGAGCACCGAGGCGACGTTGACGATCCGCCCGAATCTGGCCCTGATCATGCTCGGCAGAGCGCGCCGCATTGTATGAAAGGAGCCGGTGAGGTTGGTGGAGAGCACCGTTCGCCACTGCTCGTCGTCGAGGTTCGCCAGTAAACCGTCAGCGCGGACGCCGGCGTTGTTGACGAGCACGCTTACCGCACCGAACTCGTCTTCGAGTGCATTGAAAAGGCCGTCCACCGATTCTGCGTCGGACACGTCGGCGCCCACCACGACCGCGCGACCGCCGGCATTTGTGATCGCTTGCGCGGCGGCCCGCGCCGCCGTCTCGTCGGACCGGAAGTTGATCCCCACCGGCAGGCCACCCCGCGCCAGTGCCTGTGCGACCGCCAGCCCGATCCCTCGCGAAGCTCCGGTGACCAGGGCACACCCGGTGGTCGGCAATGCGAATTCGAGACCGCGTGCGGCGGACTGATGGCTTTGATCAATTTCGATGTTGGTAAGCGCAACACTCACCCGCGAACCCCCCGTGGCATCCATGGCGTACAGACCGCACGGACGACCTCCATCCCGGCCTGAAGGAGATGGTCGAGGCGGCCACACGGACCTCGTCAACATATAGAATGTCAACGATTCAATCAAGGGTCCTGAAACTGTCGCACCTATTTATTCTTCGGTAACATCTGTTTCGCTCGACGGCTGGGACCAGCGCCGCAAGATCATTCAGCCGCAACAGACACGCCGCCGTTATCGGCCGGTGGGGTTGCGGACCTGCCATCGATGCCGGAAAGGTGGACGCGGTGAGCCGATACGACACCATCGACGCCCTGCTCGAGCACACCGGCCAGCAGCTCGGCACCACCGGATGGCACCTCATCGACCAGGCCCGGATCAACGCGTTCGCCGACGCGACCGGTGATCAACAATGGATCCACGTCGACGAGAAGCGGGCGGCGGCGGAGAGTCCGTTCGGGACGACGATCGCGCACGGCATGCTCACGCTCTCGCTCTGCGCCACCTTCCTGGCCGAGTTGATCGAGGTCGACGGCGTCCGCCTGGTCATCAACGCCGGCCTGAACAAGGTGCGCATGCGCGCCCCGGTCCCGGTCGGTGCCCGGGTGCGCGGCGTCGCGACCCTCCTGGAGGCCCGCCGGATGGCTGGCGCGTGCCGGGTCGTGGTGCAGATGCGGGTGGAGATCGAGGGCGAGACCAAACCGGCCTGCGTCGGCGACTGGGTCCTCGTGTTCAATGAGTGACCACCGCGTCACCACACCGTGCGTCTCCCGCACGGATCACGGACCGGTGGTCGTGCTCACGATGGACCGCCCGGACACCGGCAACGTGCTCGACGCCGAGATGCTCGGCGACCTGCTCCGGCACCTCACCGCGCTGGCAGGCGACCCGACGGTGCGCGCGGTCGTCCTGACCGGCTCGGGCAGGGCCTTCTCGCTCGGCGGTGACCTGGCGGACTTCGAGCGGGCGCTGTCCGGCCAGGTGGGCGACCCGGCCGCGTACAGCCGCCCCCTGACCGACGCGCTGGGCACTGTGGTCCGCACAGTGCGCGAGATGCGGGCCTGCGTGATCGCGGCGGTCAACGGGCAGGCGGCGGGTGCCGGGTTCGCCCTGGCGTTGGCCTGTGACATGCGCATCGCCGCGGAGCGGGCCGTGTTGCACTTCGCCTACGGAGCGCTCGGCGCGTCGACGGACGGGGGGATGAGTTGGTTCCTGCCCCGTGTCGTCGGGCCCGCGCGGGCGCTCGCCCTCCTGCTCGAACAACCGATCATGCGAGCACCCCGGGCTCTCCGGGAGGGCCTGGTCAACGAGGTCGTGCCGGCAACCGACCTGCTGGATCGGGCAGTGCGCACCGCCGGGCACCTGGCGGCGAGCGCACCGCACGCGGTAGCCGCCGCGAAGCGGCTCGTCGACGCCAGCCACCGCAACACGCTGACCGAGCACCTGGCGGTGGAGCACGACCTGTTCGCCGACGGGCTGCGGACCCGGGACATGCGGCGGGGCCTGGCCGCCCACCGACAGGGTGACGTGCCGGTGTTCGAAGGCGACTGAACCCCCGGAGGGCGCGGACCTGGGCGATGCCGACGGCACCGTTGTCGGCCACCGACGGCCCACCCACACCGGCGCGCCGGCCCGTTCGGACCAGCCCACACCCGGCGCCACGCGGACCCACGCTTCGGACTGCTGATGGACAAGGTCGGCACCATCGGAGAGGATCTATCCCGTGAATACCCGGTCCACCGGCGCCGCAGCTACCGCCGAGAACACGAGCCCCGAAGAGACGTCCGACGACCGGACGCCGAGCCGGTGGGAGCGGTGGCGCTGGGCCCGCCCCGAGTGGACCCTGGCGGCACTGGGCAGCCTGCTGCTGGCGGCGGTGCTTACCTGGCCGACGCTGCGGCACCCGGCGAGCACGATCCCCAACGACCTCGGCGACCCGACGTTGCAGGCATGGCAGGTCGCCTGGTCGGGTCACGCCCTGCTGAGCAATCCGGCCGACCTCTGGAACTCGAACACCTTCTTCCCGGAGAAATACACCTACGCCTACAGCGACACCCTGCTCGGGTACGCCCCGATCGGGATGCTCGGTTCCGGCTTCGAGGCCGCCCTGGTCCGATACAACGTGCTCTACGTGCTGCTGCACGCGCTCGCGGCCTTCGGGGCGTACGTGCTGGCGCGGCAGCTCGGCGCGAACCGGTGGGGCGGGGCGGTCGCCGGAATCGCCTGGGCGTTCGCGCCCTGGCGGTTGGCGCACGCCGGCCACCTCAACATCCTGTCCAGCGGAGGCATCGCGCTGTGCCTGGCGATGCTGGCCCGTGGGCACGGCTGGTCGTTCCGCGACGGCTACCGGCCGGAGCGCCGGCGGCCCGGCTGGGCGTTGGCCGGCTGGCTCGTCGCCGCCTGGCAGGTCACGCTCGGTTTCGGCATCGGGCTGCCACTTGTCTACTTCCTGCTGGCCGCCGTGCTGGTGGCCGCCGGCTGCTACGGCTGGTCCTGGTGGCGCAAGCGGGAGCGCCCGCCGTTCGGTAGGCGCCTGCTGCTCGCGGATCTGGCCGGCGGCGCCGTGTTCGGCCTGACGACGGTGCTGCTCGGCCTGGTCTACCTGCGCGTCGTCGACCTCAACCCGCAGGCCGAACGCGGGCTGGAGTGGACGAAGATGTTCTCCCCGCCACTTATCGGCTTCGTGACCGCGCCGGGCGACTCCTGGTTGTGGGGTGAGCGGCACGCCGCCGCCCGCGAACAGCTGTCCTGGCCGCCGGAGATGGCGCTGCTGCCGGGCATCACGCTCATCGCGCTGGCCGCGGCGGGCCTGTTCATCTCGATGTACCCGGCTCGGCACCGGGTCGCACTGGGTCTCGGCGTGCTCGGCACCGTGCTGCTGGGTCTGGGCTCGACCCTCGGTGGTGACGGGGACCCGGGCTATCTGACCCTCTCCACCCACCTGCCGGGCTGGGACGCCCTGCGCACACCGGGCCGGATGATGCACTGGACCAGCCTGTTGCTGGCGCTGCTGGCCGCCGGCGCGGTGACGGCGCTGGCCCAGTCATCGGAGCAGGCCCCGGAGCAGAGCACGGCCCGCCGGTGGTCGCGGCTCTTCATGCCCCTGGTCCTACTGATACCGCTGGCCCTGGTCACCCTGGAGGGCGTCAACCGGACACCCCACCCGACGGTCACTCCGCCGCCGGCCGCGATGCGGGCCGCCCAGGACCCGATCCTGGTGCTGCCCGCGGGCGGGGTGGGCGATCTGACGTACATGCTGTGGACCACCGACGGGTTCCCCCGGGTGACCAACGGGCTGGCCGGATTCGAGCCGGTCAGTCAGGCGCAGACCCGGATGGCGGTGGCGTCGTTCCCCGACGCCGGTAGCGTGGCGTACCTGCGTGGCATCGGCGTGCGGTCGGTGCTGGCCGTGCCGGACCGCACGGCGGGGACGCCCTGGGAGGGCATCGCGGCCCGGCCCGTCGACGGGCTCGGCATCACTCGGGAGGACCTCGATGGCGCGCTGCTCTACCGCCTCTGACCGGGGCAGCGCCGCGGGCACCGGCGCCGGATGCCCGGGTACGGGCCGGGCCGGGTGAGCAGAGTGCGGTTGTCCATCGTGGTGCCCTGCTTCAACGAGGAATCGTCTGTGGAGCGGTTGCACGAGACCGTCACGGCCACGCTCGCCGAGTTGTCGGACCTGGACGTCGAGGTGGTGTACGTCGACGACGGCAGTGAGGACGGCACCCTCGAGGCGCTGCGCCGGCTCGCCGCCGCCGACCCCGCGGTCTGTTACACGTCGCTGAGCCGCAACTTCGGCAAGGAGGCGGCAATGCTCGCCGGCCTACAGCGGGCCACCGGCGACGCTGTCGTCATCATGGACGCCGACCTGCAACACCCGCCACGGCTGCTGCCCGAGATGGTGGCCCTGTACCGCCAGGGCTTCGACCAGGTGATCGCCCGCCGCGACCGGCGGGGCGACCGGTTCATCCGCATGGTCGCCTCGCGGTCCTTCTACCGGATGATCAACTGGTGGATCGACGTACGCCTGCAGGACGGGGCGGGTGACTTCCGGCTGCTGTCCCGGCTGGCCGTGGACGCGATACTCGCGATGCCGGAATACAACAGGTTCTCCAAGGGACTGTTCTCCTGGATCGGCTTCCGCACCGTGGTGGTGGCCCACCGCAACGAGACCCGGCAGACCGGCCAGAGCAGGTGGACGCTCGGCAAACTGTTCAACTACGCGTTCGACGGCCTGCTGTCGTTCAACAACCGGCCGCTGCGCCTGGCGATCTACGGCGGCCTGTTCCTCACCCTCATCGCGATCGCCTACATGGCCTGGGTGGTAGCGGATGCCATCGAGAAGGGCATCGACGTTCCCGGCTACACCACAATCATCGTCAGCGTCATCGGGCTCGGCGGCATCCAGATGACCATCCTGGGCGTGATCGGGGAGTACATCGGCCGGATCTACTACGAGACGAAGCGCCGACCGCACTATCTGGTCCAGGAGACCGAGCGCCTGGTCACCGAGGCGGGCCAGGCGTCCCGGGTGCCGCACCAGCCCGCGACGCGGTCGACCGATCGGGGCCAACCGGCGGCGCCGGCCCGGGAGGACAGGTTCCGCCGGCCCCACCAGCCGCCGGCCGCCGGCGAGGCCGCCACCGGCGACGCCAGCTGAACCGTTCGACGCCCACCGGGCTCACGGTGCCGGCCGGCACCACCCGGACGGAGGTGGGTGGCGTCCTCAGCCGTCCGGGGTGAACAGCCCCTGGATGCCGACGACGATCGCGATGAGACCGAAGATCGCGAGCAACAGGCGTACCCCTGTCGCTCCGGCCGCCGGCTCGTCACGTGGCGCCGGGCGTCCGGTCAGCCGCCCCCAGAGCAGGGCGAGCCCGACCCCGATCCCCACCACCTCGAAGTGGAACACCCGGGGGCCGGACACCAGGTGGACGATGAGGTAGTAGCCACCGGTCACCAGCGCCACGACGCCAACCACCCACGCGATCGGGGCCGCCCGACCGGCGAGGCGGCCCAGGTCGTCGCCGACCCGCGGCAGCAACCGGAGCACAGCGACGGCCAGCAGGAAACCGCCGACGATGTTGGCGAGGTCGAGCAGCAAAGCCATGATCACGATAGGTCTCCGTCGATCGGGGGATCAGCGGGTGGGAGCGTACCCACGGACCCGGCCGGTTGAAACGATCCCGTGCGCGGCCAGACGCGACGCCGTCGACCGCCGCGGCACCGGGACGACCGGACAAAGATTTAACCCATCCTTTACGCATTGACCAGCGACTTTGTAATGTCGAGTAGGTCGGCCTTCCGGAAAATGTCGCGACGCTCTCGTTCGTCACCTAGGCTGCCGGGTGGAACAGCGCCGTCCCGCATCCCCTGACGTGCCGGTATCCCCCACGTCCTCGCACCCCACCTACCGCCGGTCCGCACCACGGCCGACGCCGATTGGAGCCATTCGATGACCTGGCGTCCCACCATTGCCGCACTCGCCGGGCTGTGCCTCGCGGTCGGCTCCGCACCATTCGCCGCCGGGGCCGCCGCCGCATCCTCGACGGCAGCGGACACGGCCCATGTTAACGCTCACGCCGCGCTCGCCGGTCCGCCCGGCGCACCAGCCGGGGTCTGTCCGGACGGAGTCGGATACGGCTCGCCGCTGCCGTCGAGTTCCCTGTCGGCCACCCGGATCCAGGGCGGATTCTCGTTCCTCGAAGGGCCGGTCTGGGTCGCCGACGGCGGCTACCTGCTGATGTCCGACATGGCCGCCGGCACCGGGCCGTACAACGTCCAGCCGTCCACCATCCGCCGGTTCACCCGACCGGCGACCTTCGACACGTTCATCGCCAACGCGGGCAGCAATGGCGTGGCGCTCAGCGCCGACGCCCAGCAGCTCATCGCGGCCACCCACGACCAGCGCAGCGTGTCCGCGTACCGGCTGAGCGACAGGTCCCGCAGCACCGTCGCGGCGAACTACCAGGGCCGGGCGTTCAACTCACCAAACGACGTCGCGGTGCGCTCGGACGGCGTCGTCTACTTCACCGACCCCAACTTCCAGCGCGGCAACCGCGCCGACCAGATGAACGGTCGCACCAGCGTCTTCCGCGTCTCCGGCGGCCAGGTGTCCCTTGTGGATGACCGGTTGCGCCAGCCGAACGGCATCTCGCTCTCACCCGACGGGACCGCGCTGTACGTGGGCGCGTACTCCGAAAACAAGATCTACAAGTACGCGGTCGCGCCCGACGGCAGCACCGGCGCCCGCAGTGTCTTCGTGAACTACATCGGCGGTCCGGACGGCGGGACGATCGACTGTGCCGGCAACGTGTACTGGACGTCGGGTTTCGACGGCCAGGTCCACGTCTACTCCCCCTCCGGCACGCAGCTCGGCACGATCCGGGCCGCCAACTCCGGCACCACAAACGTGGCCTTCGGCGGGCCTGACCGGCAGACCCTCTACATCACCTCCGGCCAGCGCAACGACTCCGGCCTGTACAGCGTGCATCTGAACATTCCCGGATACCCGTACTGACACCCGTCGCACGCGTCCGGTCCCGCCCCGGACCCGATCATTTGATCGAGCCCAAGCGGGACCGGATGTCCCCGACCGCTGTCGGTGCCTGTCGTGCCGCTCGACGCTCCGAGTGAGGAGATGGTCAGCCGAAGCAGTCGGGGACGGGCGGCGCGCTGGGCGTGCAGTTGGTTCGGGCCAACCACGCCGCGCGCCAGGGTGACCGGGAGGCATCGCGCCGCTTCCTGCTCGACTGGGCCGCCACCGAGCCCCGCACCCGGCAGACGCTCAACGAACCGCAGTTCCACCTGGCTCAACTGGGCTTCCTCGACGGCACCGTCGGCATCCAGACTGAGGCGGCGAGCCTGGCCGAACCGGGCTTCGACAGGGCCCACGCCCTGCTCACGCTTACCGGACTGCACCGCAGGGCGGGACACTTCGCCGAGGCACGACAGGCGCTGTGCGGCTGCGGGAGGCCATGCCCACCGACCCCCACTGAAAGGAGGCGGGACTCTGACGCCACTTCGTCCGTGCGCACTTCCGGCTCGTCCCGCTGGCCCCGAACCCGGTCTCGCCCCGCAACTCATGGATGAGGGTGCGCGGCAGATGCACGGCGTGTCCCGGCTCTGGATGGACGGCGTGCTGGACGCCGCCGTCACCGCCGCCGCGCACATCGACCCCGATCACCTGACCGACCACTACCTGCGACTGCGAGAAAGCCAGCAGCGGGCCCGCGACGAGGAAGCAGGTTAGGCAGCGAGGTTCGCCGCCGGCTCCGCACCGCCGCCAGCGGTCGACCACCCCACATAGATTCCGGGTACGAGGTGGGTGTGGTGGAGAGCCGTCCACTCAGACCAGGCTCCGCCGACGGTCAGCCGCTTCGCCGGTTACCCCACTGGCGCGGGCTCTGGACCGAGCCCCGGCCGCCGAAGTGCTGACCCTTGCCGTGCGGTTGGGGTGAGGCGACCCTGCCCTTCGCGCGTCGGGCCGCCCGATTCGTGGGAGCGGTAGGTTGGTCGCCTTCGGCCTCGACCGTGGCGTCGGCAGCCGGCTCGTGATCGTCGTGAACGGGCTCGGGCTCGGGCTCGGGCTCCGGCATCGGCATCTCCCTGGATCTCAGGCGCCCCGTGGACCATCGACAACCGACGGACGCGAACTGCTCGACGCCGGCGTGGGCCTCTGGAGGGTATCGCAAACGCAGGGCCCGTCCGATCCGCGGTCACCTGCTGCCGCCGGGGCGGCTCACCTGTTCCTGACACCACCGGTCCGTCGCGACACCGCGAGTGAGTGACGAGTGTGGGCGGACAGTTCACGCGTCGCCAGGGGCGGCGTTGACACCATGGAAGGGTGGTGTAAGAATTTCCTGACACCCCCCCGTCAGGAATTTCTGACGCCCGCGCCAAGGAAGGCTCCCTGGATGAGCGGCACCCCGCGCACCGGTGACGAGCTGGTGTCGCTGATGGCCGCGCTGGCCAGCCCGCACCGCCTGCGGATCCTTGCCGCCCTCAGCGACGGCCGCACCTACGTCAGCGAACTCGCCCGGCGGCTGCAGATGAACCGGCCGCTGCTCTACATGCACCTGCAGAAGCTGGAGGCCGCCGAGCTGGTGACCGGCGAGCTGGTCACCGCGCCGGACGGCAGCTCGGTGAAGTATTTCCAGGCCACGCCGTTCACGGTGGCCCTGGACCTGGAGGCGGTCGCGCTGGCCGCGCAGACCCTGACCGGCACGGGGCCGGCCGGAGAACAGGAGAAGTGAGCAATGACCCATCAGCTGGCGTCGGACCTGGCGCAGACGTCCACCATCGCCTTGACGGTCATCGTGACGGCGGTGATCGTCGTCGCCGGGTTCGTCGGATTCGGCCTCTACCGCGCCCGTCACGAGGCGGCGCGGGAGGAGGGCTACCGGTTGCTGGCCGAGCGGAGCGCCGATGGTGGCCAGGCCATGGCGGACGAACTCAAGCGCGTACGCGCCGAGCTCGGCGAGGTCACGCATCGGCTGGCCGCGCTGGAAAAGCTGCTGAGCCAAATCGGCTGACGCGAAAGGACCTACGACATGAGTGGATGGACCCGATCACGATGGCGGGCGCGTCGGCTGGCCGCGCTGGCCAGCTGCCTGACCGCGCTGGTCACGACGGCCGCACCGGTCGCCGCCGACCCGGCGATCGACCGCGTCGTGCCCGGCGACGAGTTGACCGCCGGTGAGGAATACCTGCACACCTACCTGGACCAGATCAACGCCCCCGGGTTGGCGTACGCGGTGGTACGCGGCGACCAGGTGCTGCGCAGCGGCGCCTGGGGCGTCGACGGTGACGGTCGACCGATGACAACACAGACCCCGTTCCTGCTCGGCTCGACGAGCAAGTCGTTCACCGCGCTCGCGGTGGCGCAACTGGTCGAGGCCGGCCGGGTGGACCTCGACACCCCGGCGTCCACATACCTGCCATGGCTGACCCTGGGTGACGCGCACACGGCCCGGACGGTCACCGTCCGCCAACTGCTGACTCACACGAGCGGCCTACCGCAGGTCTGGAGCACCGGCCTGACCGACCGGTACGACAATCGGCCTGGCGGTCTGACCCGATCCGTGCGTGACCTGGCCACCCTGCGACCCACCGCCGCCGTGGGACAGCGCCACGAGTACAGCGACGCCAACTACATGATTCTCGGCGCGCTCGTCGAGAACGTCACAGGCGACACCTTCGGCACCTACCTGCGCCGGCACGTGCTCGATCCACTCCAGATGACACATGCGGCGGCCACCGTCGACGAGGCTCGTGCGGTCGGGATTCCGGCCGGACACCGCTACTACCTCGGCCAACCGCAGCGTTTCGCGGCGCCGTTCGACACCGCCGGAGTGCCGTACGGCTTCCTCGCGGCAAGCCTCGACGACCTGACCCACTACGCGACAGCGCAACTCAACGGTGGCCGCTACGGAAACACCCGGGTCCTCGGTGCCGACAGCACGAAGCAGATGCACACCGGCACCGTGTCCACCGGTCACGGCAGTTACGGGTTCGGCTGGCGGAACAGCACACTCGACGGCGTCGGCGCCCGCATCGTCTGGCACGCCGGCGCGACCCCGGACTACTTCGCCCACCTCGTGCTCGTACCCGACTCGAACCTCGCCGTCATCATCATGACCAACATCTACGGCCTGACGATGGACGCGCCGCTCAGCTCCGGAGCGTTCAATCTCGCCCGCATCCTGCACGGCGGCACACCCACGACCGCCGCCGCCGACCCGGCTCACGTCTGGGTCCTGGCCGGACTGCTCGGCGTCGCCGTGCTGCTGATCGTCGTTCTGGCCCGATCCTGGATCCGCCTCATCCGCAGTGTCCGGCAGGGCACCAGCATGTCGACCCACTCGCGCGGCCGATCTCTCATCACCACCATCGCCTGGACCGGCGGGTCCGCCGCTGTGGCAGCCGGCACCGCCTGGCTCCTGCCAACCTTCTGGCAGGGCGCCGACCTTGCCAAACTTCGGTTGTGGGCCCCGGACATCGGCCACGCCATCATCGCCGTGGTCACCCTGGCAACCGCACTCGCCCTGACCCGACTGGCCATGGGCCTGCGCAGCGTCGCCATCGCCCGCCCGCCGGCCGCTGACCCGACGCTCAGTCGGCAGCCGGTCATTCAGGCAACCTGACGTGCGGCGTCGGTTCCTCGACACCGAGCATCGTGCGGGCCCGCATGAGTGCGAAGCCGAGTAGATTCAACCCGCGCCACCTGGTGGGGATCCACGGCGTGCGGGCGATCGGCAGCCAACCCGATGCCCCACACCCGGTCCAGCGGACTCGCCTCAACGAGCACCCGGGTCCCGGTGCCGAACAGGTATTCGCGTACCTTCTGGTGCTGGCCGAACTTCGCCACCGCGCCCGCGAGGACGATGTCGTCGCGATGCTCCTGCCACACCTGCTCGTCGAAACCGTCGACCTGCCGTCCGAGGGTCTTCGCCGCATGGGGGTGCGTCACCGTCAGAATCTCGACGCTGTCGCCTCGTCGCCGAACAGGACGGCCTTACGCCACATCATGTAGTGCTCGGCGGTACGGAACTCCCGCCCGTCCACACTGAAGGGCACGGGCCACCACTGGCTCAGGAAGGACCGCAGTTTTCAATAAGCAATAGGGATCGGTGGTCGTCACGAGTGGCCCGGATTCGCAAGGCATTGAGATTCCCACCTCTGGCGACAGGTTTTGTGGCCGATGACAAGAATGGGTTCTATGCTCGCCCGGGAATAGGCCGCGGCTCCGCCGTGGCCCCGGGGGACCACAAGCACGGGGATTGCGAATGCGACAGGATTCTGCTCTGCACGACGGCACTGCTGGCGTCAGCGAAGGAGCACCGGACGGCGAGCGCCCGACCGTTATCGCGGACGATGCCGCCCGCCAGTCCGCGGTCGCCGAGGAACAGGCGTTTCTCGACCTGGCCACGGCCCGCCGCGACAGGGTGGCCGACAGCCTCCGAACGGAGCTCTCGGCAGTGGCCCTGGACCCGGTGGAGCAGGCCCGCCAGCGCATGCTCCGGCAGCAGTACGAGGAGCTGCGGCGAGCAACTGACGGGTTGGTCTTCGGCCGCCTCGACGGCCGCGACGGCACGGTGCGCCACATCGGCCGCATCGGTCTGCGCGACGACGACGTGGACAGCGAGCCCCTGCTCGTGGACTGGCGTGCCGCCGCGGCTCGGCCGTTCTACACCGCGACGGCTGTCGACCCACAGGGTCAGGCCCGGCGCCGGCACATCCGCACCACCGGACCGACAGTCGTCGGCGTCGACGACGAGCCGCTGGACGGGACCCTGTCGGCGCAGCTCGTCGGTGAGGGCGCCCTGCTGGCCGCCCTCGACAAGCGACGCACCGGCCACATGTCGACGGCCATCGCCACCCTGCAACGCGAGCAGGACGACATCATCCGGGCCGAGGCGACCGGCCCGCTGATCGTGCAGGGCGGCCCGGGCACCGGCAAGACCGTTGTCGCGCTGCACCGCGTCGCGTACCTGCTGTTCGCCCACCGGACGATGGCCGACCAGGCGGTCCTGGTCCTCGGCCCCTCGCCACGGTTCCTCCGGTACATCGCCCAGGTGTTGCCGGCGCTCGGTGAGACGGCAGTCGTCTCGGCGACCTGCGACACGCTGCTGCCGGGGGTCCGGGTGGGCCGCGACGAGAGCCGGCAACTCGCCGAAATCAAGGGTCGGGCCCTCTGGCAGACCGCGTTGGAAAGCTACGTCACCTCGCTGCTCCCCCGGCCCCGCGAGCTGAAGCTGCGCTGGGAGGGCGAGTCCTACGCCATCCCCGCCGCCCTGGTGGCACAGGCGCTCGCCTCGGCGGTGCAGGGACGGCCGTACCACCGGGCCCGCGCGGTCTTCGCCGAGCACCTGCACCACCTCCTCGCCGACGCCGTGGTCGAGCAGCGCGAGACGCTGATGGCCGAGATGGAGGAGGGCTTCGAGGACATCCTCGCCCGCGTCGACCGGGACCTCACGCGCGAGCAGCACGTCGGCAGGGCCCCCACCGGCAGTGACGTCGACGGCCTGCTCTCCGAGGAGGAGGTCGAGGACCTTCGTTGGCGGATCGCCGCGAGCGCCAGCATCGCCCGGTTCGTCGAGTCCTGGTGGCCCACCCTCGACGCGGAAACCCTGCTGGGCACCCTGCTGACCGACCACGCCCGGCTGGCCCGGTTCGCCCCGCTGCTGTCCCCGGCGGAGATCACCGCCGTCGCGGCCGAGCCCACGCCGTGGGCGTCGAGCGACATCGCCCTGCTCGACGCGCTCGCCGACCTGCTGGGCACTGACGAAGCCCCGCAGCCACAGGGTGAGTTCGTCGCCGACCGTGCACGCCGCCAGCGCGGCTGGGTGTACGGACACGTCGTCATCGACGAGGCGCAGGAGCTGTCCGAGATGCAGTGGCAGATGGTCGTACGGCGCTGTCCCAGTCGCTCCATCACGGCGGTCGGCGACATCGACCAGGCCGAGGCGGCACACCGGCACCGCAGTTGGGCAGAGGCCGTGCAGGCGGTTTTCGGCGACCGGTGGACCGCCGCGGAGTTGACCATCTGCTACCGGACCCCGCGCGAGGTCATGGCCCTCACCGAGCCGGTCCTGAAGAGAGCCGGCAGCCACAACGCGCCACCACGGGCGGTGCGCTCCGCCGGCATCACCCCCTGGGAGCTCCGCACCACAGCCGCCGAGCTCGCCGGCACCGCCGCCCAGGCGGTGCACCAGCTTCAGCAACGGTGGCGGGGCGGCACGGTCGGCGTCATCGCCCCCGCCGAGCGCGTCGGCGCGCTCCTGGCCGTGCTGAGCGACGTTCCGGTGCTCACCGCCACCCAGGCCAAGGGCCTGGAGTGGGACGCGACGCTCCTCGTCGACCCGCAGGGCATCGCGGCCGAACCGCGCGGCTGGAACGGCCTCTACGTCGCGCTCACCCGCTGCACCCAGGAACTCGGGCAGGTGATCCTCACGCCAACGGGCTAGCCGACGCTTCAGCGGCGTGGCCGGACCAGGCCGGCGTCGAACGCCGCGATCACGAGTTGCGCCCGGTCCCGCACGGCCAGCTTCGCCATCAGGTGCGTGATGTGCGTCTTCACCGTCTTCACCGAGATCACCAGCGCGGTGGCGATCTCGTCGTTGGACAGGCCACCGCCGATCAGGGTGAGCACCTCCACCTCACGTCCGGTCAGCCGGCGCAGTGCCGGCGTCGGCCGGTCCGGTCGCGGCGCGGTGACGTAGTGCGCGACGAGCCGGGTGAGGATCGACGGCGCGAACAGCGACTCGCCCCGGTGGGTCCGCCGGATCGCCTCGATCAACTCTTCGGGGCGGGCGTCCTTGAGCAGGAACCCCGACGCTCCCGCGTGCAACGCCTCGTAGACGTACTCGTCCAGCTCGAACATGCTCAGGACCAGGACGCGGGCGGTGGACAGGGCGGGGTCGGCGCAGATGCGCCGGGTGGCGGTGAGGCCGTCCAGGTGCGGCATCCGGACGTCCATCAGCACGACGTCGGGGCGGGCGGTACGGGCGCACGCCACGGCCCGCGCGCCGTCGGCCGCCTCGCCGACGACGGCCAGGTCCGGCTCGTTGTTGATGATCATGGCGAGGCTGTGTCGGAGCAGCGCCTGGTCGTCCACCAACAGCACCCGGATGACGCTCACGCCGCCTCGTCCCGGATCCGCGCGGTGAGCCGGAAACCCGCGTCGACGCGCTCCGCCGACAGGGTGCCCCCGAGACTGCCGACCCGCTCCCGTAACCCGGCCAGCCCGTGTCCGGCGCCCGGTGACGCCCGCCACCCGTCGGCCGACGGGCCGGTGTCCGCCACCGTGACCACCACGTGGCTCCCGTCCCGGTACACAAGCACCCGCACGTCGGTCGGTCCCGCGTGCCGGGCGGCGTTGCTGAGCGCCTCCCGCACGGTCTGGCAGACGGCCACCTGCACGCCCTGCGACACCGCGCCGAGCGGTTCGACAGTCAGCCGGGCCCGGATCCCGGCCAGCGACGCCCCGTGCACGATGCCGGGCAGGTCGTCGAGGTTGTCCACCGGCGCACGGCGGCCGTCGGCGGCCGGCTCACGCAGGACGGTGAGCATGCGGCGCAACTCGGCTGTCGCGTGCCGGCTGGCGTCCTCGATGTCGGTGAGCGCCGCCTGCACCTCGGTCGACTTGGGCAGGTGCCGGGTGGCCGCCGCGCGGACCGTGATCAGACCCAGGCCGTGCGAGACGATGTCGTGCAGGTCGCGGGCGATCCGTAGCCGCTCGGCGAGCACCGCCTCGGCGGCGGCCCAGGCGGTCAGCCGCGACTCGTAGGCGATGCGGTCGGCGCGGGACCGCCGCACCGCCCACACCGCTGTCGCGACAGCGCCGCCGACGATAAGCGGCGGCAGGATGAGCGCGAGCGGGCCCTGCGTGCCGACCGTGCACAGGGACATCACCAGCACGCTGACCACCACGGCGGCCACCGGCACGGTCCTGGACCGCCCGCAGGGGCGCGGGTGGGCGTTCATCGGCCCGACTGTAGTTCTCAGACCAGGGTCTGACGGTCCGTGGGCCGAGCCGGCCGGCGGGATCCGAGAACGGTCCGATGTGTGCCGGTCGGCGCACCTGTTGACTCGACCCATGATCACCATCGATCGCGTCAACAAGACCAGGAGCAGAACGCGGATCCTGTCCGACGTCACGTTCGAGGCCCGACCCGGCCGGGTCACCGGTTTCCTCGGGCCGAACGGCGCCGGCAAGACCTCGACGCTACGGATCCTGCTCGGCCTGGACCGCCCGCAGAGCGGAACCGCGTTGATCTGCGGACGCCCGTACCGGGAACTGGACCGCCCGCTGACGACAGTCGGCGCCCTCCTCGACGGCAGCGGGGCGCACCGGGCCCGCACCGCCCGCGCCCACCTGCGCTGGGTGGCCGCCAGCAACGGCCTGCCGGATTCACGCGCCGACGAGGTCCTCGAGGCCGTGGGCCTGACCGGCGACGCTCGCAAGCGCGCCGGCCGCTTCTCCCTCGGCATGAGCCGCCGGCTCGGGCTCGCGACCGCGCTGCTCGGAGACCCGGCGGTGCTGGTCCTGGACGAGCCGGTGAACGGGCTCGACCCGGCCGGGATCCGCTGGATACGCGGATTCCTGCGCGACAGTGCCGAGCAGGGCCGCACGGTGCTGCTCTCCAGCCATCTGATGGGCGAACTGGCGGAGATCGCCGACGACGTCGTTGTGATCCACAAGGGCCGGGTGGTGACCCACGGTGGACTCGCCGAGGTCACCGGCGCCCACCGCACCCTGGAGGACGCCTTCTTCGCACTGACCGCCACCGAGGCGGGTGGCCCGTGGTGAACCTGGTGCGCGCCGAACTACGCAAGCTGCTCAGCCTGCCCACCGCCTGGGTCGGTCTGGTGCTGGGCACGCTTGTCGCACCGGTGATCGTCCTCCTCAACGCGCCGTACACCCGCCGCGCGATCGCCGACGGCACCCTCACCGACCTGTCCGACCTGGGTCTGCGTGACCTGGGGATCGGACTGATCGGTCCGATGGTCCTCGGCGTCATCGTGGTGAGCAGCGAGTACACGTCTACCGCCCGGGACGCCCCCGGCGCCCGCCAGCTCACCGCCACGCTCATCGCGGTCCCGCACCGGCTGCGCCTACTCGGGGCGAAGACCACCGCACTGGTGCTTGTGGTCGCGGCACAGGCGGCTGTCACCACCGCCGCCACCCTGGCCCTCACCCAACTGCTGCACGGCGCACACGCTCCCCTACCCGCCCCGGCGCGGATCGCCGCCGCGATCCTCTACTGGACGCTCACCGCACTGCTCGCGTACGCGATCACGCTGATCACCCGCAACGGCATCGTGCCGCTGACCCTGCTCATCATCAACAGCTCCGTGGTGTCCGTGTCGTACCTGCTGACGAAGGTCACCGACCTCGCCTCCTACCTGCCGGACATCGTCGGCGCGCAGATGTTCATCCGTGGCACCGACTTCCCCGTCGAGGTCCCCCCGATGACCGCCGGCCTGGTGATGACGGCCTGGATCGTCGCGCTGCTCGCGGTCGGCGCCGTCCTGTTCCAGCGGCGCGACGCGTGAACACCGCCCGCGCCGAACTGCGCAAACTGCTGACCCTGCCGTCGTTGCGCCGGACCGCGCTGCTGACCTGGGCCGCCACCGTCCTGCTGACGTACGCGTACGCGTCCGCCGAGTCCCACGGTGAGCCGCTCGGCGACGACGCCGCCCTGGCCCCGCTCGGCTACACCCAGGCCGGTTTCCTGGTGCTCGGCGTGCTGGCGGCCACGTCCGAGTACCAGGAGGGCGACCAGATCCGGACCACAGTGCTCGCGATGCCCCGTCGGTTGCCCCTACAGGTGGCGAAGGCCCTCGCGCTGGCCGCCCTGACGCTGCCGGTGGCCGCCGCGACGGCGGCGACCAGCACCCTGCCGGCCGACGGGGCGACCTGGACGCCCGCCGCGACCGCGTACCTGACGCTGACCACAGTGCTGGCGGCGGCGGTCGCCACCGTCGTCCGCAGCGCCGTGCCCGCCGCGATCCTGCTGCTCGGTCTGTACTTCGTCGCCGGCCCGCTGCTGCGGGCCGGGTCCACCGCGAGCGCCGCGTACCTGCCGGACACCGCCGCCCTCGACCCGTCGCACGGCGCCGTCGCCACGATCGCGTGGACGCTCGCCGCCCTGACGCTTGCCGCACTGACGTTCCGCTACCGCGACGCGTGAGTCCCGCGGCCCGAACGGCATCACATGGGGAGGGCGGTGGACGTGCTGTTTTCGTAGACTTCGCCGGTGCACACGATCTCCAGGCAGCTGGCTCCCCTGTCGACGGACGCGGCCGTCGTGCGGGAGGCCGTCGCGCGGGCCCGAACCGGTCTTGTCGACCGGGAGGTGGTCGCCGAGGTGGTGGCGCTGAGCGCCGTCGCCGGCGAGCACGTGCTCGTCATCGGCGCACCCGGTACGGCCAAGTCGGAAGCGGTACGGCGCACCGCCGACCAACTCGGCGGCCGGTACTTCGAGTACCTGCTCGGACGGTTCACCGAGCCGAGCGAGATCTTCGGCCCGGTCGACCTGCGCCGGCTGCGCGAGGGGACTGTGGAGTTCGAGACGGCGGGCATGCTGCCCGAAGCGGAGGTGGCCTTCCTCGACGAGGTCTTCCTCGGCTCGACGGCGGTGCTCAACACCCTGCTGGGAATCCTCAACGAGCGGGTGTTCCGGCGGGGCTCGACCCTCCTGCCGTGCCCGCTGCGGGTCTGCGTGGGCGCCGCCAACAGTCTGCCCGATGATCCGGCGCTTGCCGCGTTCGCGGACCGGTTCCTGGCCCGCGTCTTCGTCACTCCGGTCCCGGACGCGCGACTGGACGAGCTGCTGGAGGTGGGCTGGCAGACGGGTGCCCGGCCGGCCGACCCGCCCGGATCGTTGCTGGCGGCGGTGGACCGGCTGTCCCGGGCGGCCGGTGGCTGTGACCTCCAGGGAGTACGCGGCCCGCTGGCCACCGCGATCCGCCAACTGCGCCAGGCGGGCGTACCACTCAGTGACCGCCGGGTGGTGCGCTCGCAGCGGCTGGTGGCCGCCGCGGCGGCCCTGGACGGACGCACCACGGCGAGCGCCGATGACCTCTGGGTGCTTCCGCTGATCGCGCCGACCCTGGACGCCCAGGCGTCGGCCCGGGAGGTGCTCTCCGACCTGCTGGCACAGGGACGGAACGGCAGTCTGGTGTACGCGGCGGAGGAGTTCGCCAGGGGCCGGCAGGCCCAGGCGGCGCGGCTTGTCGACGCCGGCCGTCGACTGCTCGACGAGGTGGGCAGCGCGCCGCTGGCGCAGGAGGACCGGCTGCGCCTGGAGGCGACGCTACGAGAGATCGACGCGGGGTTCGTGCTGGCCGAGGCCCCGCCAGCGGTGCGGGACATCCGCGGCCTCCTGGTCGCCGCGATCAAGCGGTGAGCGCACCGCGGATGTCCCTGCGGTGGCGGCAGCGCGACGTCCCGCTGCCCGCCGCCGCCGTCGTCGCGGCCGACGCGGTGGTGCCCGAGTTACGCGCGGACACGCTACTGCGGGTGGCCACCGGGGCCCGCCTGCGCGCCTGCGCGGGCCGGCTGCAGCGCTGGTTGATCGTGCTCGGTGACCGGGCGGATCTGCCGTGGGCCGATGGCGCTGTCTACCTCGGCTGGGACGGCGGCGTGCTCGTTCCGACCCTCGCCCAGCCCTGGCCGTGCGCCGATCTGTTGCGCGAGCCGCTGCGCCACCTCACCGACGAGCGGGCCGGACTGATCGCCCTGTTGCCCGGGCTGGTCCTGGCCGGCCCGCTGCCGCGGGAGCCGGTCGATGCCCGATGGTTGGCGCCCGCATGAGCGACCACCGGACCCTCCCGACGTCGCTGGTGCCGTGGGCGTCGGCACTGTCGGCGCTGACGGGTGACGTCGCGCTCGCCATCGGTCCGCTGGTACGACGGATCGACGAACTGTTCGCCGGGGCGGAGGACAGCGGCACGGCCGACGGCCAACCCGACGGCTACGACGGACTGGCCCCGCGCGGCACCATCGAGCGGCTACTTCCCTCGCAGTTGCAGCTGTGGCAGGAGCTACCTGACGAGTTCGTCCGCCGCGCCGCCGACGGGGAGCTGCTGTACCTGGCGCCGGCGACCCGGTCCCCGGCGGCCCGCGGCCGGGTGGTCGTCCTCGTGGACACCGGCCCGGGGCAGTTGGGCGCCGCCCGGCTGGTGCAGCTCGCCGCGCTCGTCGTGCTGCATCGCCGGGCCGCGGGCCAGGGGCGGTCGTTGGTGATGGGCGTGCTTGGTGAACGACCGGGCAGCTGGCGCGACGGCGACCTGAGTGGACAGCTCGCCGGCTGGCTGGTCGCCCGCCGGACCACCGAACCGGACCCGTCGACCGTACGGGAGTGGACCGAGCAGCTGGACGCCGCCGATCAGGCCTGGGTGCTGACCGGCCCACACCTCGCGAGCGAACTGCCCGACCGGCACCGGGTGCTGGTGAGTCACGAGCAGGAGTGGGGTGTCGACGGCGCCAGCGTCGTACGGGCCCGCGTCGGCGACCGACACCTTGATCTCCCGTTGCCGCCTGGTGACATCGCGCTGCGGATCCTGCGCGGCACCGCGTTGCGGGCGGCCCCGGCCAGCACCGGCGCGGGGCCGTTGCGGGCACCGGTGTTCCCGAGCGGTGCGCCGTACCTGATCGCCCGCGGCGACGGACCGGCCGAGGTCGTCTCGGTGCGGGTGCCGACCGGCCGGCCGCGACGACATCACCTGCCCGGCCCGGCCGTGGCCGCCGCCCGGTTCGGTCGCCGACTCGTGATGGTGACCTGTGTCGACGAGACGTTGCGGTCGGTCGTGATCGGTAAACCGCTGGGCCAGACGCAGCATTTCGCGGTGCCGCTGGCCACCCTCGGACTGTCGGTCTCCGCTGTCGACGCGGCGACGACGGGACCGCTGTCGCCACTCTACTTTCAGGGCGGCAACCTGCTGTGCGAGTTCGGTGGCGGCTGGTGGAACCTGTCCGCCGGTTGCCCGCTGCCCGACGTCGTGACGGTTGCCCCCGGCCGGCAACCGGGCCAGCCGCGGCTGGCCCGGCGGGGAGATACCCGTATCTGGGGCACCGGTCTGCCCGACGCGGTGCGGATCCCCGCCACCGCCCGTGTGGTCCTCGGCGTCGGGGCGAGGACGGCCTGGTCGCTCGGGGACACCACCTGGCGCATCCACGGGGCGTCCGGGCTGGTGGGCGATGTGACGATCGACAGGGGTACGACGGTCATCGGTCTGGTCGACCTCGACGGCCCGCACCTGGTGACCCTGTCCGGCGGCGGGCTGATCGTCCGCCTGGTCTCGCCGGCCGGGACCCAGACACTGACCCGTTGGTCGGGCGGCGTGGGCGCGGCGGCGCTGCACCCGAACCAGCCGTGGCTGGCCGTGCCACGGCCGGGCGGGCTGATCGAGATCGCCGACCTGGCCGCGAACCAGGTTCTGGGCACGGTTCGGAGCAGCGGATGAGCGCATTCCGCGGCCAGTTACCGGCCCGCGCCCTGCTTGTCGACGTACCCCTGGTCGGGGAGGTCGAGGCACGCCGGCGGGTGGTCGAGACCTGGCAGTCGGGTGCGGCGCTGTTCGACCTGCCCACCGGGGCGTGGTTGTTGGAGTTCGACCAGGCCGTCGCGGTACGCGCGGAGCTGGCTGCCGGTCTCGTTCTCGTCGAGACCGGTGGCGTCCTGCACCCGCACGGCACCTCGGTGGAGGGTGCCCAGCCCGGGGACGTGCTGGTTCCCACAGCGGGCACGACGACCCGGCTCAGCCGGGCGGCGCTGCCCCGCGTCGACCGGAGTTCGTGGCTCGACCTGACCGACCTGCGGATCGAGCCGCTCGCGGCACTTGACCGCGCGGTCGTCGCCGCGGCGACGCCGGCACCCTGGCAGCCACCCCCACCGGCACCTGACCTGCGGGCGGTGGCCGCTGTCGGGCCACCGCCGCGGCGGACCCGTCGGTTGCGGTCCGCCGCCACCCGATCGCGCCGGCGGCGCCGGCTCCCCGACACCCTCGTCGCGAAGATCGTCGCGGCCATCGTCGGGTACGGCCTCGCCGCGCTCGTCGCGGCACCGCACCCGACGCTTGTGCTCGCCCTCGGTACGGGCCTGTTCTGGGTCATCAACTCGATGCTCGCCCGGAGCACCGCAGGCGCGGCGGGTGGTGGCGGGCAGTCCGGTCGCGGGAGGTCGTCGGGGGGCTGGTGGGACGCGCTGCTCGCCCGGCTCGTGCGGGCGAGCAGCGCCGTCCGGCTGGCCCGCAACGCGCAGCACCGCTACGTCCGGCGACTCACCGCCGCGTTCGAGCGTCGGGACTGGGACCGTGCCCTGCGGGCGGCGATCGCGGTGGGTGGACCGGGTGGGCGTCCCACCCTTCGGCTCCCCCGGCCGCGCACCGGTGATCTGGTGCCGCACCCGCAGCTGCCGGGGGCAGCCGGGGTCCCGTTCGACGTCGGGGCCCAGCAACACCTACGGACGCTCTACCGGCGGGCGGCCACCGAGCTCGACCGGGCCGGCCGGGTCGCGGAATCCGCGTTCGTCCTCGCGGATCTGCTGGACCTGCCGGCCGAGGCGGTCGCGCTGCTGGAGCGACACCGCAGGTACCAGCTCGCCGCGACGCTCGCCGAGGGACGGGAACTCGATCCGGGCATGGCGGTGCGGCTGTGGTGGCGGGCCGGCGACCGGGACCGCGCGCTGCTCGTGGCGCGGACCCGGGGGGCATTCGCCGCCGCCGTCGAGCGCCTTGCCCGCGTCGACGCTGCGGCGGCCCGGCAGTTGCGTGCCGAGTGGGTACGCGCCCGGCAGGCCGCCGACGATCATCTCGGTGCCGTCGAGGCGGCCTGGCCCGACGACACGCTGCGTCCGCTTGTGGTGACGAACATCCAGGCCGGTATGGCGCTCGGCGGCCCCACCGCGGGTCACCTTCTCGCACACCTGGTCACCTGGCGCCCGAGCAGCACGAGCGTGAGCACCGCGATAGCCCTGCTCGACGGTCGCGACAAGGAGTTGGCGTCGGCCCAGCGCGGCTTCGTGGCGGCGCTCGCCGGGTTGCGCTGCACCGACCGGGCAACGGACCGGCGGCTGTGCACCGCCGCGCTGCGGCTCCTGGTCCGCGACCCGGCGGGTGGTCCCGGCCCGGACGCCGGCGAGCGCTGGCGGTTCGCCGGCCGGCTGCGGGACCGGGCCGACCGGCTGGCCGCCGCCGACCTGCCACCACTGCCCGCGAGCGGTATCGCCGGCCCGGACACCCCTGTCGACATCTCGGCGGCCGGCGAGCCCGGACAACTGCCGATCCACGACGCAGTGCTGCTCTCGGGCCGCGCCATCCTGACCGCGCACGGCGATTTCGGGGTACGCCTGATCGGCCTGGACGGCCAGACCCGGGCCAGCTGGGACGTGCCCGCACACCAGCTTGTCGTCGCCGATCACGGCGCGAACGTGCTGCTCGTCGCGCGGCGCGGCTCCGCCTGCACGGTCCGCGGCCTGGACCTGAGCACCCGCCGGCTGCGGCCGACCGTCGCGATCAGGGCGCACCGTGTGCTGCCCAGCTACGACGGCGCGTTGCTCACCGTGGTCGACGACGACGGCATCGCGTTCGTCGACCTGAGCGCCGACGTACCCCGCGTCGCGTGGCGCGAACTGGACTCCGACGTCGCGGTGCTCGACATCGCCCGGAGCCCGACCAGCCTCGCCGCACTGCTCCGGATCACCGGTCAACCGGGCTCCGACGCGGACCACACCGAGGTGTGGCGCTGGGACCTGCCCGGACTCATGCTGCGGACGCGCCGACCTGCCGAACTCGACGGCCTCGCCAGCGTCGTGCTGCTCGCCTCCTCGGCGCTGATCACCACCAGCCGAGACGAGGCCACCGACACGTACCGGGTGAAAGAAAACTACGCGGCGGCCCGAACGGTGGCGGCGGAGCCGACCCTGCTGACCGGCGGGACCATGTCCGCGGTGCGTATCGACCGGCCCACCGACACCACTGTGGAGATCGGCGGCAGCCACCTGCGCGTCGTGTTTCCGGCCGCCGCCGGGGCGATCGGCATGCGCCATCACGCCGACACCCTCACCGTGTGGGAGGAGAACGGCCGGCTGGTCGTGGTCGACCTCACCCGCCGTCAAGCCGTCGCCCGGCTGCGGACCCGTCTCTAACGGGCTTCGGGCCGCCGGGGTGCGGCCCGGACGTGCGCGCGTTCGCCCTGCTTGCCGACGAGGCTGAGGAACTCCACAGGACCCGAACCGGTGGCACCGAACCAGTGCGGGGTGCGGGTGTCGAACTCGGCAACCTCGCCCGGTTCGAGGATGAGGTCGTGCTCGCCGAGCACCAGGCGGAGTCGGCCGTTGAGGACGAAGGCCCAGTCGTAGCCCTCGTGGGTGCGCAGGTCGGGCTCGGCGTCGTCGCGGCCGGCGGGGAGGACGAACTTGTAGGCCTGGATGCCGCCGGGCCGGCGGGTCAACGGCAGGATCGTGGAACCGTCGCTGGTGGGCAGCGGACGCAGGTTGATCCGTGGGTCGCCGGTCGGTGGCGCGTCGACGAGTTCGTCGAGGGTGACGCCGTACGCGCGGGCCAGCGGCAGCAGCTGTTCGAGGGTGGGACGCCGGAGCCCGGACTCAAGCCGGGACAGGGTGCTCGTGGAGATGCCGGTCTCCCCGGCGAGGTCGGTCAGGGTGATGTCGCGCCGCTGCCGCAACTGCTTGAGCCGCGGCCCGACGGCGTCGAGGGTGCGGTCCGTTGCCTCGTCCATGGTGCCAGTTTGCCATTTGGCAAAGAACTTTGCGGTCGCGTCCACCGCTGGTCACTGTTGAACAGCCGGCTGCCCTCCGGGTAGCCATGATCGGCAGTGGCGGGCCGGGGGCGGCTGTGGCCGTGCCCCTGCCGACAAGGGAGGCGCTCGATGACGCACTCGTTCGACAGGGACTACTGGGACCAGATCTGGGACGGCGATCGGGCCACCGCCATGGCCACCAGCCAGCCCAACCCGCACCTGGTGCGGGAGGTCAGCGACCTGGCGCCCGGAACGGCCCTCGACGCGGGCTGCGGCGCCGGGGCCGAGGCCATCTGGCTCGCCACCGCTGGCTGGCAGGTCACCGCGGCGGACATCGCCAGCGCGGCGCTCGCCCACGCGGCCGAACGCGCCGCCGCCAGCGGCGTCGCGGATCGGGTGCGCTGGGTCCAGGCGGACCTGTCAACATGGCAGCCGGACGCACAGTACGACCTGGTCACCACCCACTACGCGCACCCCGCGATGGCACAGCTGGACTTCTACGACCGCATCGCGACCTGGGTCGCCCCCGCCGGCACCCTGCTCATCGTCGGGCACCTCCACCACCAGGACCACGCCCGCGCCACCGGGCATGGGCACGACGAGTCCGTGCCGCCCGCCGCAGCCTCGGTGACGGCCGCCGACATCACCGCACGCCTCGACCCGCTCCGCTGGGACGTCACTACCGCTCGGGAGTCACACCGGGCGCTGACCGGTCACGGTGGCCGAGCCGTCTCGATGCACGACGTGGTCGTCAGGGCCAGCCGCCGTTGCTGACCCGACCACCTGACGCCCAGTACCTGGGCGACGGACTCACCCGCACGGAAGAACACGAACTGCGCCCCGCAGATCCGACTATCGGGGCGGAAATCTTTGACGTCGCTGCGGCAGGATGCTCGGATGATGCTGCTGGTCCCCGCGAATCCGCTACGGCCGCGCCGGCCCGACGACCACTTCGCGCCCGAAGCGCACGCGGCCCGCGCCGCCGGGCTCGACGTCGCGGTGGTCGACCACGATGCGTTGGCCAGCGGCGATCCGCAGGCCGCGGTCAGGGCCGTGCCCGCCGGCGGCGTCGCGGTCTACCGCGGGTGGATGCTCCGCAGCGACCAGTACGCGGGCTTCGCCGACGCCCTCGCCGCCCGTGGCGTCACCCTGCGCACCAGCGCCGAGCAGTACCGCCGCGCCCACGAACTCCCCGGCTGGTACGACGGCCTCGCCCCGGTCACCCCCACCTCCGCCTGGACGACGAGCGCGGAGCGGACCGCGTTCGACCAGGCCCGGATCCGGCTCGGTAGCGGTGCCGCCGTGCTGCGCGACTACACGAAGTCGATGAAACACCACTGGCACGAGGCGGCTTTCATCCCCGACCTCACCGACCCCTCCCCCGCCTGGCGGGTCGCCAGCCGTTTCCGGGAACTGCGCGCCGACGACTTCACCGGCGGCTTCGTCCTGCGTACCTTCGAGCGCTTCACCACCGCCGAATACCGCACCTGGTGGATCGGGGGCACCTGCGTGCTCATCGGCGCGCACCCCGACAGCCCCGACGACCTCTCACCCACCAGCTTCGACCTCACCACGCTCACCCCGCTGGTCGCCGCCCTCGACCTGCCGTTCGTCTCCGTCGACCTCGCCCGCCGCGACGACGGCGTCTGGCGCGTGATCGAACTTGGCGACGGCCAGGTCAGCGACCGACCGACAAGCATCGGCGCGGACGAATTCGTCACCGCGCTCTGGGCCGGCGGGCCGTCCGGCCAGCAGTAGACCGAGCCCGCCGTCGCCCCGGGCGCGACCCCGGCCTTCCCGCAACCCGAACCGATCGAGGCTGCGCCGCTGTCCGAGGCCACCGGCCGCCAGTAGGGTGCCGTGGATGACATCAACTGATGACGCCCCGGTGCCGCCGCAGCGCGTCTTCGGCAACCCGCCGTCGTCGACACCGGCCGAGGTGCGGGCCGCGCTCGACCGCGGCGATCTGCCCGCCGCGCTGGATGCCATGGTCGGCACCGCGCTGTACGGCGACGGAGACTGGCGAGAGGCGCAGGAGCTGCATCTGCGGTTGCTCGAACACGAGGACCACGACGTCTCCGCTGTCGCTGCCATCTGCCTGGGGCACCTCGCGAGGGTCCACCGTCAACTGGACGAACGCCGGGTGGTCGCCGCCCTGCGCCGCGCTCGCGCGCTGCCGCACGTCAGCGGCACCGCCGATGATGCGCTCGACGACGTCCGGAGTTTCCTGCACCCGCGACGGGCCCGGTGGCGCGGACGGGTCCGGAGGGCGGTCCGCCCCTGGCGGTGGATCTGACGCCCGGCCGCCGGGCGGGGTGGCGGGCTGCCGCGGTGGCAGTGCTGCAGGAGGAGTCCCCCCGTCGTGCTCCTTGCGGAGCTGACCCCTCCCACGGCTCCTCCCCATTCGGCCGGCGGACCTCGGGGCTGCCCGCCACGCAACGGGCGTTGAGCAGATTGGCTGACCGCTCAACGCGCGTTGCTCCAAACAGGAGCGAGCATACGCTCACGTTCCGTGCCCGTGTCAACATCTGTTTCGTTGCGGCATGCATCTGCGACACTGTCGTTTCGGTGTTTGGAGGGTGAAGAATCATGGCCGACGATCGGCATACGGAGCAGGCGTTGCCGCCCCTCGACACCCTGGCCGCGCGGCTCGAATATCTGTTCGACGAGATCCGCCCCACCCGGGAGGAGCTCGGCGACTCCGACGAGCCGGGGCGCAAGTACACCAACCGGGAGATCGCCGACAAGATCAACGAAGCGGCGGCGGAGACCGGTGTCACGATCAGCGCCGCCTACATCGGCGAGTTACGTCGCGGTGTGGCGAGTGATCCCCGTACCTCACACGTCCGTGCCCTGGCCGCCGCCTTCGGCGTCAACTCGGGTTACTTCGTCGACGACGCGGCGGCCCGCCGGATACAGGACCAGATCACCCTGCTCAGCGAACTGCGCCGGATGGACGTCAAGCAGGTGGCGCTGCGTCAGGTGCTCACCGACAACGGACTCTCCGCGACCGACACGCAGCTCATCGAGCAGATGGTGGTCCGCTTGCGGGCGGTGGCCGAGGGCACCGCTACGACCGGTTCCGCGCCCGACGATCGCAGCTGACAGTGCACATCCTCCGGTGGGAGTACGCCGACGAGCAGGAGAACGCTTACGTGAAGTTGCACCGACTACGCAGGCGCTGCGAGCGGATCCTCGACGAGCTCGAGGTGCCGGAGCCGTTCGACATCCAGACGCTGTGCGACGCACTCGGTGCCCGTCGCGGCCGACCCATCCACCTGATGCCGATCAGGCTGCCGGCGCAGACCGTCTGCGGGATGTGCGTGCCGACCCGCGACTTCGACGCCATCTTCTTCGAGCAGGACACCTCACCGCTGCACCAACAGCTGATCATCGGCCACGAACTGGGTCATCTGCTCGCCGGACACCGGGCGACCGAGGTGCTCGACGCGGACGCGTCCCGACTGCTGCTGCCGGACCTCGACCCACAGCTGGTCCAGCGTAGCCTCGGCCGCAGCAACTATGCCGCGGCCGAGGAACGCGAAGCCGAGATGATCGGATCGCTGCTCCTGCGGCGGCTCCGCGGCCGGCGCGGCGACGTCGACGACGAACCGCTCGACGGCCAGGACGCCGAGTTGTACGGCCGGCTGCGGCACTCCCTCGAGCAACCCCACTGGTAGTCGAGCGATGGAAACCGCCCTGTACACCCTGTGCGCCGTAGCCGGCTGGGTCGCCTTCGGCTACATGGTGCGCCTGCAGCGCCGCCACCCGAGCCGGGCCCGCCGGGCGATCTGTGTGGGCCTCGGGGCGTTCGCCGCCGGGATCACCGCCGCCATCCCGCCGATCGCGACAGCTATCGATGAGGCGTCCGGCCTGCCCAATCTGGCGAAGGTCATCTCTCACGGTTGTGCGCTCACCATCTCGGCGAATGCCGAGATCATGCTCCTGCACTTCGCACTTCCCCCGGCGAGGGCCGCCGCCCGCGCCCGCGTCTGGGTGCGGGTCACCGGGCTCGCCTTCCTCGTCATGGCCGGCCTCTTCGCCTACACCCTCAGCTACGACGACCCGGTGCTGCTGACAGTCGAGTACGCGACCGACCCCCTCGTGACCGCCTACCTGCTGGTCTTCCTGGTGCTCGGCTTCTTCGCCTACTGCTTCGACATCGCCCGGCTGTGCTGGGGCTTCGCGAAGATCTGCGGTCGGCCCTGGTTGCGCCGTGGCCTACGGATCACGGCGGTTGGTGCGGCCTTCGCACTGCTCTACAGCACCAACAAGATCGTGTATCTCGTCGGCTACTGGGCCGGTTACCAACCCACCGGCGAGCGGCAGATCGCCGCGGTCCTGGTGACCATCGGCGCGCTGCTCATCACTGTCGGCCTCACCATGCCGGCCTGGGGGCCCACTCTGCGGATCACGCGACGGTGGGAGGATCTGCACTCCTACCGGCGGCTCGAGCCGCTCTGGCGGGACCTCGTCGCGGCCCTGCCCGAGCTGGAACTCGACAGCGCCCTGCGCCGGCCGCTCACGGCGGCGCGCGACATCGACTACGCGCTGACCCGCCGGGTGGCCGAGATCCGCGACGGCCGTCTGGCGCTGCGTCCGTACAGCGACGTCAGCGTGACGGCGCTTGCCGAGCAGTTCGCCGAGCGGGCCGGACTGACCGCCGAGCAGCGGCGGGCGACCATCGAGGCGGCCCACCTGGCCTGCGCGCTGCGCCGGCACGACGCCGGGCTCGCGGCCGACACCCCCCAGCCCGCCGACGAGTTGCACCGCCCGGACGATGGCTACGCCGGCGAGGTGGCGTGGCTGACGCTCGTCACCGACGCCTACGCCCGCTCGCCGGTGGTGGCGCAGACGCTCGCCGCGACCCGCAACCGCACCACTGGAGACGCCCGCCGATGAGAGGCCGCCACGCGAACCTGACGCGTATCCGTGCGCTGGACCCGCAGCGCGACTACCTGGACATCTACCAGACCATGCTGCGGTACGAGTTTCCGTGGGACCTGAAACTCGGGCTCAACCTGGCCTTCAACAGGTCCTTCTCCATCCCCGCCATCGCCGCCGTGCACACCGCCACCGGTGAGCTGACCGACCGCACCCAGAAGCGGCTCGACGACACCGGCCTGCTGATGTACGAGATGGTGCTCAACGGGTTCGAGCAGCCCCGCGGCCGGGACGCGGTGCGGCGCGTCAACCAGATCCACCGCCCCTACGACATCAGCAACGACGATTTCCGCTACGTCCTCGGTTGCCTCGTGGTGATCCCGACGCGGTGGTTGCAGAGCTACGGTTGGCGACCGCCCTGCTGCCACGAGCGGCAGGCCACCTTCCTGTTCTACCGGGAGTTGGGCCGACGGATGGGCATCACCGACATCCCCGGCTCGTACGACGACTTCGAGACCTGGTTCGACGCCCACGACACCGCACACCTACAGCCCAACGACGACGCGGCGGCCATCGAGCGGGCCACCCGGATGCTGATGCTCGCCCGCCTCCCCCGGCCGCTCGCACCGCTGGGAAACGCGCTTGTCAGCGCGATGTACGACGCGCCACTGCGCCGCGCGATGCGGGTCGACCCGCCGGGGTGGCCGATTCGGGCGGGCCTGCACGTGGCGTTGAAGACGCGGGCGAGAGCGCAGCTGTGGTTCGGCGCGCCCCGCAGGACGGCGCTGTTCGCCGACGGGATCAACGCCAAGAGCTACCCCGACGGGTACGAGATCAGTCAGCTCGGTCCGCGGCCCGGCGGCGGGCCCGGGTAACGCGTACCGAGGCGTCGGCCGGTCGGTCGCCTCGCCGGCCGCGCGGCGCGGCGGAAAAGCCCGGGGGCCGACGGTCACCCGCAGCTCATCGTGCCCACCAGCAGCTGTGCCGTCAGGTCCGGGCTCGGGTGCCCGGCGCCGTTGCTGTCCAGGGCGGCGAGGTGGGCACGAATCTGTTCGGCCTCGGGCATGTCGAGGTCGGTGTAGAGGGCGAGTGCCCGTTGGAAGTGATCGCGGGCGGAGCTGATGGCACCGAGGACACGGTGGGCGTGACCGAGGCCGGCGTGGCTGCGGGCGTGCTCGTGGTACGCGCCGATCTCGACCACTATCGCGTGTGCCGCGCTGTGCTGGGCAAGGGCGTCGGCGACGTTGCCCGCGACGCGGGCGGCCTCGGCGATCCCGTTGAGGGCGCTGGCCTCCCCGTACCGTTCGCCGGTCTCGCGGAAGATGTCGAGCGACTGCTGGTGGTGGCAGCTGAGCTGGCCGAGTCGGGTGTGCAGGGTGCCGAGACTGTTCAGGGTCCAGGCCGCACCTGTGTGGTTGCCGAGCTGGCGGTACATGGCCAGGGCCCGCTCCAGATGGATCCCGGCGGCCTGGTGCCGACCCAGCCGAATCTCGATGTCGCCGAGGGTGTTGAGCGTCCAGGCTTCGCCGGTGCGGCCGCCGATCCGCTTGAACAGCGTCAGGGATCGTTGCACGTGCTCGGTGGCCAGCCCGTACTGACCCAGGTGCGCTTCGACCTCACCGAGGTTGTTGAGCGCGTGCGCCTCCCCGGCCTGGTGGCCGGCGCGCCGGAACAGGGCCAGGGCCTGCCCGTAGCTGGCGGCAGCGGACCGGTTGCGGCCGAGCTGCGACTCGATGACGCCGAGGTTGACAAGCGCGCGGGCTTCGCCGACCTGGTCACCGACCTGCCGGAACAGGGTCCGGCCCTGCTGGAGGTGCTCGATGGCCGGCCCGTATCGGCCGAGCTGGGCGTAGGTGGCGCCCAGGCTGGTCGAGGCGTGGGCCTGTCCGGCGGGGTCCCCGCCACGGCGGGCGGCGGTACGCGCGTGCTCGTGAATGGCGAGGGCGTCGGTGGAATACCCGCCGTGCAGGTACTGGAACAGGCTTGCCGACAGTCGGGTGGCGTGGGCGGACCAGCCGTGGGCGGCGGTGTACGCGGCGACGGCGACGAGCGCGGGACGTTCGGTGTCCAGCCAGTCGCGGGCGGCGTCCGGTTCGAGCGGAGCCGCGAGCGGCACGGCACCTGGTGACGCCGCACGGTCCGACCCGGCCGGGTACAGGACGTCAGTGGCGGCGGCAGCGGTGTCCACGTAGTAGTCGAACAGCCGGGTCAGCGCGGCCCGCCGTTCGGGTGGTGGGTCTTCGTCACCGCACCGGCTGGCGGCGTACGCGCGAATGAGGTCGTGCAGGGCGTACCGGCCGGGGGTGGCCTGTTGCAGCAGGTGGTCCCGGTGCAGGTGGTGCAGGTGGACCGCCGCGTCGGACGCGTCGATGCCGGTGAGGGCGGCAACGGCGCGGGCGTCGAAATCGTCGCCGGGGTGTGCCGCCACGAAACGCAGCAGCCGTCGCCGCTCGGTGGACAGCTCCCGGTAGGAGAGATCGAAGGCGAGTTCCACGCTGAGGTCGAGTCGCCGCTGGTGGTGACGCTCGTCGAGCCGGTCCGCGTGATCGGTCAAGGTCCAGCCGGAGGTGCTTCTGAGGTGCGCGTTGACCAGCCCGAGCGCGAGCGGGAGATGGCCGCACCGGTGCGCGATCCGGGCCACCGCGTTCGGGTCGGGGCCGCCGGGTAGGGGCGGCCCGCCCCCGGCGAGCAGCGCAGCCGACTCGTCCGGAGTGAACAGGTCGACGGTGAGCGGTGTGGCGTGCGGCAGTTCGCTGAGATCGCGCCGGCTGGTGATCAGCACCGGGCAGCCCGGGGTGTCGGGCAGCAGCGGGCGGGCCTGTTCGGCGTCGCTGGCGTTGTCAAGCACCACAAGCGTGCGGGTGCCGACCAGGAGGCGGCGGTAGGTGGCGACCCGGGCGGGCAGGTCGTACGGGATCTGCTGCCCGGCGACGCCGAGCAGGCGCAGGAAGCCTTCCAGGACCGAGGCCGGGTCGGCTGGCGGCTGGCCGGGGTCCGGGTGGAATCCCCGCAGGTTGACGAAGAGGATCCGGTCGAACGGTGTCCGCCGGTGCCGGGCGTGTGCGGCCCGGACGGCGAGTTGGGTCTTGCCGACGCCGGCCATGCCCTGGATCGCCAACACGACCCGCTCGCCGGCCCGGTCGCCCCGGTCCAGCTCCCGTCGGAGCCAGTCGAGCGCGGCGCTCCGACCGACGAAGCCAGGCAGATCCTGCGGCAGGTTGTCCTGGACCCGCACCTGCGACGCCGCCCGGGCCTCCCCGCCGACGACTCGGAGCGCCTGCCGCCACTGCGCCACGTATCCGACGTCCGGATGCAACGCTTCGACAACGGCGATCACCAGATCGGTGTTGAGCCGCCTTCGGCCGCCCTTGAAACAGTCGGCGACAGTCGTCCTCCTGGCGGTCACACCACCGGGCCGGCCCGTCGCCTTCCCGACCGCGTTGATCCGATTCTTGATCGTGTCGTAGGACGGGTCACCGGCCCAGAGCTTCAACAGCCGTAGTCGTTGGGCCACCTCGTCAAGTGAGCCGGCCAGCCCGGGATCCGGCGGTGCCACCATCCCGCTTCCACTCGACGGCGACTCGGTCACGGCGGCTCCTGGACGGTGCTGATCTCGGGCTTGTGCTCCTACTAGACCCCTGCTGTCCGGCAGGGTCACCGGATCTGTCCTTGATCCGCCGAGTGGACACGGAGGACACCGGTGGCTGCCGTCCGGGATCGTCCGGGATTCACCAACGGCCCGGCGGCCCGTCACACACTTCACCGAGGTGCTGGTCCGGGCACCGCCGGCCGCGGTCAGGTCGGCCGTGAGACCCGGGAGGGAGGTGTCGCCATGAAGATCCAGATCCGTCGTCTCGAGAAGATCGAGACCACAGTCATCTGCGCTTGCAGCCCCTGCACGGACTGCTGACCCGAGTGTCCTGGTCACCGCCCGCCCGGGCGGTGACCAGGACCGCCACGACGACCGGGGCGACTGTCGACCCCCAGGACCAGAAGGAGCGAGTACGGATGAGGCGACCCCGAATCAAGAGCGTGTTTCCCCCCATCCCGCTGGGCGACGGCCGCATCCGCATCGGCGGCGGCGACTACGGCATCGCCTCGGAGATGGTCGACGACGAGCACGGCAACACCTGGCACCTGTTGAACCTGCTGGACGGTACCCGGACCCGGCCCGAGTTGGCGCAGGCGATGGCGGAGCACGCTCCGGGCATCACCGCCGCCGAGGTCGACGAGTCCGTCGACGCGCTTGTCGACATGGGCTTCGTGGAGGATGCCGCCGTACCCCCGCCGGACCGGCTGCCGGCGGTGGAGCGCGAGCGGTACCGGCGCAACCTGGAGTTCTTCTCTTACTTCCACAAGCCGCCACTGACCGCTGCCGATTTCCAGCTACGGCTGCGCGACGCCCGGGTCACGGTGCTCGGGATCGGCGGCCTCGGGTCGTACGTGGCAATGAGCCTGGCCGCCATCGGGGTCGGCGACATCCTGCTCGTCGACGACGACGACGTGGAACTGATGAACCTCAACCGTCAGGTGCTCTACACCGACGCCGACGTCGGGCAGCCCAAGGTGAGCGCCGCCGTCCGTCGGCTGACCGAGATCAACCCGCACGTGCGGATCAGCGCGCGCAACGCGCGGGTCGACGGGGTGGAGGCCGCCCGGGCCTGCATGGCCGGCCGAGACCTGGTGATCTGTGCTGCTGACCGGCCCCGGCTCACGCTCTACCAGTGGCTGAACGAGGCGGCCCTGCGGGAGGGCACCGCGTGGATGCGTGGCTCCAACGACGGGCTCACGGTCAGCCTCTTCCTGCACGTGCCCTACCAGACCGCCTGCTTCCAGTGCGTCGAGCAGGACGCCGCGGCCAACCACCCGGAGTACACGCCGATGGCCGAGTACGTGGTCGGGGTGATCGGCGACCGGACCATCAACCCGTGCAACGCGCCGATGGCCGGGATGATTGGCAATCTGGCCGCCCTGGAGGCCGTCAAGCACCTCACCGGCATGGCGGAGCCGGTCATCGTCGGCCGGAAGCTCGTCGTCGACGTGCACCGGATGGAGACGCAGTTCGCCGAGGGCACGATGCTCGACGACTGCGCCGCCTGCGGCCCGGACGGTCGGGTCCCCCGCCCCGACGACCTGCGGGCCACTGTCGCGTCCGGGTCCGCGCCGTGACCAGCACGCTCACCGACACCACAGTCGTCCGCCTGTATCCGCTGCACATCGGCGAGAGCGAGGACGGTGTGTGCGAGGTGGGCCGGGTCGACACCGGCGAATTCGTCGAGCTGCCGGCCGAGGGCGTCGACCTCGTCCGGTGGCTCGGCGCGGGACTGCCGCTCGGCGAGGTCCGCCGGCGGTTCACCGACCGGTACGGCACCGAGCCGGACCTCGCCGACTTCCTCGACGGGATCGCGTCCTGCGGCTTCCTGCGGCTGGACGCCACGACGGGAGACGGAGGCGCACCGGCGACCGGGGCCGAGGCGCCCCGCCGGGGTGTGGCGGTGCTGGCGAACCTGTCGCCGCGGCGGGTCTCCTGGCTGCTCGCACCACCGATGCGGGTGCTCTACGTCGGCGGCTGGCTGACCGCACCGCTGCTGCTGGCGCTCGTTCCCTCGCTGCGGCCCACCCCGGCCGACGCGTTCCTGCTGGACGGGGTGCTGGCCAACGCCCTGGTCGTCGCGATGGTGGCCTGGGTGCTGGTGCTGCTGCACGAGTTGGCGCACGCGGCCACCGTGCGGGCGTTGGACGTCACGGGGCGGCTCTCCATCAGCCGAAGGCTGTGGTTCCTGGTCGCGCAGACGGAGATGTCAGCCGTCCGCTCCGTGCCCCGGCGCCGCCGTTACGCCCCGTACCTGGCCGGGCTGACCTGGGACCTGTTGCTCATGTCGGCCTGCCTGGTGCTGCAACTCGCCGGGGTGCACGAACGGCTGGTGCGCGGCGTCGTCTACACGCTCACGCTGTCGGTGGTCTACCAGTTTCTGGTGTTCATGCGCACCGACATCTACTACGTCCTGGGCAACTGGCTGCGCCTCGGCGACCTGATGGGCGACACCCGGCGGTGGCTGGCCAACCAGGTGCGGCGGCTGGTCGGCCGCGACCCCGGATCCGACCTCGGCGGGGTGCCGGCCCGGGAACTGCGGATCATCCGCTGGTACGCGCCGTTCTACCTGCTGGGCTCGCTCGCCGTCACCGCGGCGCTGCTGGCCCTCACGGTGCCCGCCATGGCCACTATGGTCCGGCTGGCCATCGACGGCCTCGACGCTCCCGTCGACGGGCTCGCCTTCTGGAACGGCGTCGGTTTCCTCGCGCTCGTCGCCCTGCAACTCGCCACCTTCGGCTGGGTCCTCGTCACCGAACGCCGCAGCGCCACCTGATCGGCTCGTCCACCACACCGCCACACACCACGACGTGAGGACGCCTCCCGTGCCACTGACCGCGCCGCACCGATTCCTGGCCGCCCTCCTGACACCGGCCCTGGCCACCACACCGGTCGCCGTGGTGGCCGCCCCGACGCCGGTCGCCGCCGGTCCGGACCGGGCCGTCATCGTCGTCCTCGCCGACCAGCACGACGCCACCGCCGGGGGCCGCCGCACCGACCGGGCCGCCCGGATCACCACCGACCAGCAGCCGGTGCTCACCGACCTGCGCCGCGTCGGCGCCACCCGGGTGGCGCCGTTGCGCCTGGTGAACGCCATCGCCACGACAGTGCCGGAGCGGGCCGTCGCGGAGTTGGCGACCCGACCCGGGGTACGCGCCGTACTGCCCGACACCCCGCTGCGCCTGCGCCAACCGGTCGCCCCGAACCCACCCGCGCCAACGGCCGGCAGCGCCACGACGGGGGACCGCGGCTGCGCCGGGCCGGACGAGCCGCCGCTCACCGATCCGGAAGGGCTGGCGTTGACGCGTACCGTCGGATCGGCCCACGGACCCGGCGCGCACGACCTGGCCGACGGGTCGGGGGTGCGGGTCGGCGTGCTCGGCGGGGCGATCGACCCGATGGCGGCGGAGTTCGTCCGCGACGGGCGGTCGGTGGTGGCCGGCTACGCCGACTTCACCGGCGACGGTCTGGACGCCCCCTCGTACATCCTGGAATCCTTCGGCGACGCGAGCGTCGTGGCGGCCCAGGGCGTCGGCGTCTACGACGCCGGCCGGTACGCGCACCCGGCGCACCGCCCCGACGGACCGTGCCCGATGCGGATCCTCGGCGTCGCACCGGCCGCCACCGTGCACGTCGCCAAGGTGTTCAGCAACGTCGCGGCGCCCACGTCTGTCGTCCTGCAGGGCATCGAGTGGGCGGTGCTGCACGAACGCGTCGACGTGCTCAACGAGTCGCTTGTGGGCTACGGCTATCCGGACACGGCCGCCAACGCCCTGCGGCTGGCGAACGACGCGGCCGTCGCGGCGGGAGTGACAGTGGTGGTGGCCACCGGGGACGCCGGCCCGGACGGAACCCTGGGTTCGCCGGCCAGCGACCCGGACGTCATCGCCGTCGGCGCGAGCACGCAACTACGCGCGTACGGCCAACTCGGGTACGGCGGGTCGCCGCTCGGCGACGGCGGCCACCGCTCCGACTCGGTGTCCGCGTTGAGCTCCGGCGGCACCGCGCAGGAGCAGCCGCGCACCGTCGACCTCGTGGCGCCCGGCGACACCGGGTGGGCGGCCTGCTCGACCGACACCGCGCGCTACCAGAGTTGCGTCTCCTTCTTCGACGGCGGCACCCCCAGCCCGTTCTTCCTGTTCGGCGGCACCAGCGCGGCGGCACCGTTCGTGGCCGGGGCGGCGGCGCTGGTGATCCAGACGGTACGCCGGCACACCGGCGGCACACCGACCCCGGAACAGGTCAAACGCATCCTGCTGAGCACCGCGACGGACCTGCGGCAGCCGGCCGACCAGCAGGGCGCCGGGCGGGTGGACACCCTCGCCGCGGTGCGGCTGGCCGCCGCCCTGACCGACCACGCGGACTCCGCCGCCCGGCCCGCCGGCACCGGTGCCGGATCCGCTGGCAGGCCGGCCCCGGGGGATGCGACGGGGCTGCTCGTCGCCACCTCGACGGCGAGCGTGACCGGCGCGACGGGGCAGGACACGCCGGTCACGGTGCGCCTCACCAATCCGGGCGGCCACGCCCGTCGCGTCACAGTCGGCCTGCGGTCCGCCGCGCCGGCCCGCAGCCTCGCCGCCGGCCAGGTGCCGCCGGCCGCAGGAGCGGGCACGACCTTCGTCGACTCCGACGGCGTACCGGCGAACGCGCGCCGGGTGCCGGTCACCGTGCCCGGCGGGACCGACCAGCTCCAGGCCGCGGTGGCCTGGGACCCCCGGTCGCATGCCGCGCCGGTCGCGGTGAGCATCTTCGACCCCGCCGGCCGGCTCGCTGGTTACTCACTGCCGCTCGGCAACGGGGGGTACGGGCGGGTGACGGTGGCCCGGCCGCAGCCGGGTCGCTGGAGCGTGGCGATCTGGACCCGCGACGACGGGTCACCGGCAGTGGGTGCGGTTCGGTACGACGTCACCGCACTGCGGCTGACCACGCGCAACGGCCCGTCGATCGTCGTGCCGCCCGGCGCCACGCGGACCGCACGGCTACCGGTCCGCCTGCCGAACGCGGCAGGTGACTCGTCGGCCGCCGTGACCGTCGCCGCCGGCGCGACCGGCGACGCGGCGCTTCCGTTGGGACTGCGGGCGCTGGTGGCGACAGGTCCCGCCGGCGGCAGCTTCGCCGGCACCTTCTCCGGCGGCAACGGCGCGCTCGCCGGGTGGGCGCTGCTCGGGCAGCGGCGCAGCTTCCAGTTCGACGTGCCCGCCGGGCAGCCGGCGCTGGCCGTGTCGGTGCGGGCCGGCGACGACCCGGGGCTTGAGGTGTGGGGCCTGCTCGTCGACCCGGCCGGGATGCCACTCGCGGCCAGCAGCTCACGCAACGCGGGGACTGCGGCGGCGCCCCGGTTGGACCTGGTGCGGCGTGCTCCGCAGCCAGGTCGATGGAGCGTGGTGCTGGTGCTCACCGCGCCGAACGCCACGGCCAGGACCAGCCAACCGTTCCACGGCCGGGTGGGGTTCGCCCCGGCGTCGGTGGTGGCGACAGGTGTGCCGGCGGGGGCTGTGCTGCCGCTCGGCCGCCCGGCCGAGGCCACCCTGACCATCACCAACACCGGTACGGCACCGGCGTCGTACCTGGTGGACGGCCGGCTGGACGCCATGGGCGACGTGCCGCTGCGACCTGTGGCGTCCGCCACCTACCAGACACCGGTGTCCGCAGTCGACGTCTACCCGCGCTTCGCGGTTCCGACCGGCACGACCCGGCTGCGGATGACGGCCGACTCGGCGGTGCCGCACGTGCTGGACACGCAGCCGTACGGCGAGAACGGCTACTACGTCGGTGACCCGGACCTGGCCGGAACCGCGGGTCGACGCTCCGAGGTGGAGGTCTCCTCCGCGCAGGTGGCGGCCACTACCTGGATCTGCAACGCCAACCGGGTCGGCCCGTTCGGCAGCGCTCCCCAACCGCCGGCCCGGGTGGACTGCGCGGCGACAGCCCTGACCCGACTCGTCGACAAGCGGATCACCTCGTCCACGGGCAGTCACTGGCGGCGGGTGGTCGAAGGATCATCCGAGCCGTCCACACCGCTGACGCTGGCGCCGGGGCAGAGTGGCACCGTGACGGTAACCTTCGCGGCGGACGAACCGGAGGGGGAACAGGTCACCGGGTCGTTGACGGTGACCACTCTCGACGCACGTACCGGGTTCGGCACGGAGGTTGCGGCGGTGCCCTACTCGTACACGGCGCGATAGGTCGCTGTCAGTGCCGCCAGTCCCACGAAGGATCTGCGGCAAACCGTTCGCGAACCTCACTGAAGCGCAGAATCTCGCCGAAGTTCGTGTCGATCATACCGTCGATTCCCTCCGTGACCTCGTCGAGGAGATCACGGATGCAGGAGACGCCCGAGTATTCGACAACTATGCCATTGAAGTCCCCGAGTGCGTCCTGGATCTGGGCGATCTCTTCCTCCTCGAACTCCTGGATGACGTCGCCAGAGAAGTCCAGCCCGAAGCGGCACGTCGCCCGATCGAGGTAGTCGAAAATCTCTCCCGGCTGGTACGATCCGGAAGTCCGGAGCCGCGCGATCAGTTCGGCGCTCCTGCTGGTGGGGGTCAGGAGCACAATTGTGGGGCGCACAGCAGTCGCTCTCCTCTCGGCGGACGCAGGGACGGGCAGCTAGGGTGCCAGCACATCGAGCAGCAGATTCTTGTCTCGCGTGACCATGATTCCGGCAGCCTCCAGACTCTTGATAACACTGCCGCGGGCTTGCGGAAGGTACGCTATTACTGGATAGTCGGTAAGGCTTTGTGTCGTCAGTGCCTGCTTGAGCGCGCCCTTTCCACTGCCGGATTTCACCTGAATGACGGCATTCCGCGTGACAATGTCGAAGTCGGTCAGGGCCTTACCGTCGGGCCCTATTATTTCTATCCCCTGCGCCTTGACATGCCCGGGATAGCGGGCGTTTATGGCGTCGACAAGGTCCGGGACCAACGGATCGTCGCCCTTGCCGGTGACGTGCGTGTACGGTGCCAAGCCCAGCGGGTCGGATTGAGTGCCAGGATTCGCGACGTAACTGTGCGGATTGGGACCAGGGCTGAGGCCCAGGACGTCGGTGGAGGCGTAGCGGGCGGTGTCCGGGTCGTAGTAACGGTGGTAGTTGTACGAGCTGCCGGTTTCCGGGTCGTGAATCTGGCCGGGAAAACGCAGCGGACAATCCACGCCGCCCGTGCTCTGGTGAGTCGGGATGCCCCAGATGGTGGTCCGCTGCTGCCAGGCGATCGCACCGTCCGGATCGACGAGTTCGGTGGGTGTGCCGACCAGGTCGGTGACGATCGCGTAGAAGCGGCGGTCCACCTCGTCCTGATCGCTCAGCGCGTCACTCTGGCTGATCGGGGTGAAGGTGCCGGGGAGGTACTCCCAGGTGCTGGTCTTGCCGCCACCGCCACCGCCAGCGCCGCTGTCGCTGTCGCGCCGGGTCTGCTCGACCAGACGTGGGCCGTCCCAGGCGAAGTCGACCTGCTCGACCACGGCACCGTCGACGCCGAGGCGCTGCTTGGCGACCCGGCGGCCAAGCGCGTCGTACCGGTAGCGCCAGCGGGTGCCGTCCGGCGTGGTCACAGCGACCAGCCGGTCCTCGCTGTCCCAGGCGTAACGCCAGGTAGAGGGCTTGGTCGAGCGTTCCTTGCGCTGCCGCAGCACCACTCGGCCTGCGGTGTCGTGCTCGTAGCGCATGTTCCCGGCCCGGCGGATCAGGGTGCCTGTGTACTCCCGTTCGCCGAGGACATCGCCGTCCAGGTTGCCACCGATGGCGCCGGGCCGGTTGTCGCCGCCCACTCCGGCGCCGGCCCAGGTGGCGTGGGCGACGTTGCCGGCGTCGTCGTAGGCGTACCGCTCGGTCCAGTCGGCGGCCTGCACTGCGGTGATCCGGCCGGCCCGGTCCAGCTCCAACCGACGCTGACCGGTGAGCTGGTCGTCGACGCCGGTCAGGTATCCGTCGGCCCGGTACTGGTAGGACCGGTGGGCGACCAGATCCGGGACCGCGGCTGTTTCCGTGGGGCTCGCGGTGAGGATTTGGGAGAGCAACCGGTGGTTGGCGTCCCAGGTCTGCGTCAGCGCCAGGCTGCCGACCGCGCGCCGGGTCTCCCGGCCGGCCGCGTCGTGGGTGAAGCTGACCGTCGCACCACCGGTGTGCAGCGCCACCGGCTGATGCCCCGCGTCGTACTCCCAGACACTCTCCACTCCCGACGGGGTACGCCGGTGCGTCCGTCTACCGAGCAGGTCGTAGGTCGAGGTGACCACCTGGCCGTCGCGGATCTCGGCCAGCACCCGGCCTACCGGATCCCGCTCGAACTGGAGATCGACCTCGGGTGAGGTGGCGTGCCGCAACCGGCCGGCCGGGTCGTAGCCGAAGGTGGTCACGCCCTCGGCTGTACGCTTCTCCACGACGTTGCCCAGGAGGTCTCGGACCAGCTCGGTGCTCTGTCCGACGCCGTTGGTGCGGGCCACCACCTGACCGGCGGCGTCGTGCGTGTAGGTCTGGGTCCGGCCGTTGAAGTCGGTCTCGGCGACCAGCCGCCCGGCCGGGTCGTAGTCGTAGCGCCAGACGAGCCCCTGCGGGTTGGTGACAGTGGTGAGGCGCAACTCGGTGTCGTAGGCGAACGCGAGTCGACCGCCGTCCGGGCCGATTCGCGCCACAGGTCGATCGAAGGCCCCGATCTCGAACTCGGTGGTCGCCCCGGTCTGGTCCGTGTGGCTGACCAGGTTGCCTTCCGGGTCGTAGGTCCACTCCTCGCTCGCCCCGTCCGGACCCCGCCGCCAGGCCAGGCGTCCCTCGGCGGTCCAGCCCAGCCGGGTGGTGTTCCCGAGCGGGTCGATCACCTCGGCAAGGCGTCCGGCCGAGTCCCGCCGGTAGGTCATCACCGCACCAGTGGGCTCGGTGACCTGACTGATCAACCCGGTCGGATCGGTGGCCACCGCCAGTGTGTGGCCGAGGGCGTCGGTCACCCCGGCCAGGTGGCCGGCCTCGTCGTACCGGTAGCGGGTGACCGCGCCGATCGGGTCGGTGACCATCGTCAGATTGCCGCGCTCGTCGTACTCACGTCGCCAGACCGCACCGTCGACGTCGGTGACCACGAGCGGCTGACGCAGTTCGTCGTACGACGCGGACGCCCGCGCCCCATCCGGGCGGGTGAGCTCGACCAGGTTGCCGTCGTCATCGTAGGACCAACGAGTCGTCCGCCCGAGAGCATCGGTCTGGGACAACTTCCGATCAAAACGATCCCAGGTGAAGGCCGTGGCGCGGCCCGACGGGTCGGTGACCCGCTCGATCTGGCCGCGTTCGGTCAGGTCATAGATCGTGGTGTGGCCGAGCGAGTTGACCACGCTGGTCTTGCGGTCGGCCTTGTGGTAGTGCAGCCGCGCGGAGAGGTGCCCGCCGGAGCCGGTGGCGGCCACGCAGCGGCCCTGCTCGTCGTAGGTGTAGTGGTACTCCTGCGCGTTGCGGTCCTGCCAGCGGACCAACCGACCCTCGTCGTCATAGCCGAACCGCAACGGCAACCCCGACGAGTTGACCACCTCGGCGAGGTGACCGGCCTCGTCGTAACCGAACCGCACAAGCGTCCGGGCCGCACCCGAGGGCTCCGCGTCGAGCAGACTCAACGCCGCGACCCGCCCGTGCAGGGTGTCGACAGCGATCCGATACCCACCACTGTGCCGCACCTCGACGACCACACCGTCGCGCCAGTCCAGATCGATCCGATGACCATTACGGTCGGTCACCGCCACCAGCGGCAGCACCTCGACGGGCTCACCCTCGCCCGCCGGCTCGGGCAGGTCGGGCACCGCCTGGAAGTGCAGGGCACGGCCGAGGTCGGGCTGATCGACGCGGTAGCCGTCGGCGGTCGTCGTGAGCGGCCAGCGAGGGCCGGTCTCCGGCATCAACGGCACCCCCGCGGGTGTCGAGTAGGTGAGGACCATGCCGTCCTCGGCGACGAAACAGACCCCCTGGTCGTCGACCTCAAGGCGCTGGTCCAGGGTGGATGCCCAGGACGGCCCGAACCACCGGCCGGCGCGGTACGACGACAGGTGACTACGGCCCAGGACGAGCGGCAGCAGGCCGGGCAACTCCGCGTCGGTCTGGGTGAGCACCACCTCACCGCTGGCCACGTCGATCGGGTCGGCCGCGACCTTGCGCGCACCCATGGGGATGCTCGGACGCGGCAGGTTCGGCAGCGCCGCCCGCACCCTGGG
>NZ_JBEZFA010000019.1:0-131621 GCF_040649215.1 Micromonospora sp. NPDC049044
GTTCGAGGAACGGTCGACCCGCGACCGGCGGCCGGACCGACGTCAACGGCTCCGCCTTGGTGGACGGGTGGTCGTGCAGCCGCCGCCAGGACGCCCCGCTGGCCAGGGGCGAGGGCGGCGCGGCGTGCGGCCGCGGCCCGCCGGGTAGCCTCCCCCCATGGCGGACTCCTCCACCCAGTCGATCATCATCGGCGCCGCACCGGAACGGGTGACGGCGGTCATCTGCGACTTCGCGGCCTACCCGGAGTGGACCGACGCGGTCCGCCGTGCCGAGGTCGTCGAGGAGTACGAGGACGGCTACGCCAGTCAGGTGCGCTTCACCATCGACGCCGGGGTGATGGCCGACGAGTACGTGCTCGCCTACGAGTACGCCGAGGACGTCTCCCGGATCGAGTGGCACCTTGTCGCTCCCTCGAAGATGCAGAAGTCCCAGCGTGGTTCGTACGACCTGGTGGGTAACCCGGACGGCAGCACGACGGTGACCTACACGCTTGAGGTCGACCTGTCGGTGGGGATGCTCGGGATGTTTCGGCGCAAGGCCGAAAAGATGATCATGGACACCGCGTTGAAGCAGCTCAAGCGCCGGGTAGAAGCAACCGATGCGGCGCAGTGACGGGTCCGGTGGCACGGTAGAGGAGCCGAGGGTGGGCGGAACGGATCCGGGTTCGGCCCGGGAAGAGGCGGAGCGCTTGGTCGCCACGCTGCTCGCGGGGGCGCGACTGGCCTCCGCCGGCTCGGCGGGCGGCGCGTTCGGCTCGCTGGGCGGGGTGTTGGCCGGTGTCCTCGGTCACAGTGACGACGCGGACGGGCGGCGCGGCACCGGCGGCACTTTCGCCACCGGATCGCCCGAATGCTGCGTCTGCCCGGTCTGTCGGGGCATCTCCGCATTACGTGATCCGAGTCCAGAATTCGCCGAACGGCTCGCGACCGGCGCCGGTGATCTCGCGGCGGGCGTCGCCAGCCTGCTCCGCGCGTTCTCCCCGGTGTCGGCGCCCCCGACGAGCCCACCCGGTTCGGGCCCCGAGCCGACCACCGCGCGACCGTCGGCACCCGCCGCGAGCACCGAGGACGTGCTCTCCGAGCCAGCCCCCGACGACAGGTCCCGCGGGACCGGCGACGAACACGTGTGGCGCGATGCCACCCGCAGCGGGCATGATTCTCAGCCGGCGCCGGAGCGGGATGTCTGGTCGGTCGCCACCCGGACGGCGGACCCACTCGCCCCGGCCGCCGTACCACCCGTCGACGACGCCGGGCCGGCGACCGTACCGGCACCGACCACTCATCCCGCGGTGCCCGCTTCGCGGGTGCCGGACGACACCGGAGCGCAAGCTCCGGGCGACGGCGCCTGAGCGCGGGACATCCCGACCCGGACCGGCATGCCGCCGGGACACGGGCCGGACAGTAGAGGGGAGCGGCAGCGGTGACGCTGACCATCGGAGTCGACGTCGGTGGCACGAAGGTGGCCGGCGGTGTCGTGGACGACACCGGCACGGTCCTCGTGCAGACCCGACGGGACACCCCCGCCGATGACGTCGGCAAGACCCGCGACGTCATCATCGAGCTGGTCGGCGAACTGGCGGCCGGGCGGACGATCGAGGCCGTCGGCATCGGCGCGGCCGGCTGGATCGACGCCAGCCGCTCGACTGTGCTCTTCGCCCCCAATCTGGCCTGGCGGGACGAACCGCTGCGGGAGTACGTCAGCGAGGCCGTCGGCCTGCCGGTGATCGTGGAGAACGACGGAAACGTGGCCGCCTGGGCCGAGTTCCGCTACGGCGCGGCCCGCGACGCCGACGACTCGATGATCATGTTCACGATCGGTACGGGGGTGGGTGGCGGCATCGTCCTCGGCGGCGACCTGATGCGCGGCGCGCACGGCATCGCCGCGGAGCTGGGCCACATGCTTGCCGTGCCGGACGGGCACCAGTGCGGCTGCGGCCGGCTCGGCTGCATCGAGCAGTACGCCAGCGGCAGTGCCCTGGTGCGCTTCGCCCGAGCCGGCGCCCGGCAGGAGCCCAACCGGGCCACCGCGCTGCTCGACCTGGCCGGCGGTGAGGCCGAGGCGATCACCGGGCCGATGGTGACCGCCGCCGCGCAGGGCGGCGACCCCGTCTCCGCCGAGGCGTTCGCGCAGATCGGCCGATGGCTGGGCACCAGCCTCGCCGACATGGCGCAGATCCTCGACCCGCAGACCCTGGTGGTCGGCGGCGGTGTGATCGACGCCGGTGACCTGCTGCTCGGCCCGACGCGCCGCTCGTACCTCGACGCGCTCTCCCAGCGCGGTCGCCTGCCGGTGGCCGAGGTGCTCCCGGCCGAGCTGGGCAACAGCGCCGGAGTGATCGGCGCCGCCGATCTGGCCCGCCGGATCTGAAGCGGTCCGCGATGGGTGTGCCGCTGCGCGTGGTGTCGTACAACATCCACAGCCAACGCGACGACACCGCCGCGCTGGCGGCGGTGGTCCGGGCCGCGCGGCCCGACGTGGTGATCGTGCAGGAGGGGCCGCGCCGGTTCCGGTGGCGGCAGAAGTCCGCCACGCTGGCCGAGTCGTTCGGTCTGGTGGTGGCCGCCGGTGGGCTGCCCGCGCTTGGCAACCTGCTGCTGACCAGCCTGCGGGTGCGGGTGTCGGGCACCCGGTGCCAACGCTTCCCGCTGACCCCCGGCCGGCACCTGCGCGGCGCCGCGTACGCCGACTGCCGGATCGGCGACGCCCGGTTCACAGTGGCCGGCTCGCACCTGTCCACCGACCCGGCTGAGCGGTCCGCGCAGGCCGCCGAGTTCAAGCGCGGCCTGGACGCGGCGACCAGCCCGGTGCTGGCCGGGGCGGACCTCAACGAGGGCCCGGACGGGCCCGCCTGGGCCACCGTGTCGCGTGGGTTGACCGACGCCGCGGTGGCGGCCGACCGGGCCGAGCGGCTCACCTACTCCTGCGCCGACCCGCGCCGACGCATCGACGCGCTCTTCGTCGACCCGCGGATCACCGTTGTCGACTACGACGTGGTGGACACTCCGCAGACCCGCCGGGCCAGCGACCACTTCCCGGTCCTCGTCGACCTGCTGCTGCCCACCACCGGCTGACCCCCGACCGGCTCGACAGTCGACCCATCCGGGCCAGGACTGGACATCCGGCCCGGTTGTGGAGAGGATTTCGCGGCGACCGGCACGCCTGCCGTACCAAAAGGAGATGTCCCGGTGTCCACCTCCACCGACCACGGCCGGCCCGACCCGGAGGCGACCTTCTCCGCGCCCAGCGGCGACGGCCGCCCGATCTCCGACCGGGGCGACACGGTGTGCGTCATCGGGGCCGGGGCCAGCGGCCTGACGGCCATCAAGAACCTGCGCGAGCACGGCTTCGGCGTGGACTGCTACGAACGGGAGACGGGCGTCGGCGGCGCCTGGAACTGGCGGCACGACCGCAGCCCGGTGTACGCCAGCACCCACCTGATCTCGTCGAAGCCGTTCACCCAGTTCCCGGACTTCCCGATGCCGGACTCCTGGCCGGACTACCCGCACCACAGTCAGGTGCTGTCGTACTTCGAGCGGTACGCCGACCACTTCGACCTGCGCTCGCACATCTGGTTCGGCACCGAGGTGGTCCGGGTCGAGCCCGCCGAGGGGGAGCGGTGGGACGTGACCACCCGCTCCACCGGCGGATACGGCCCGGAGCGCACCTCCCGGTACGCCGCCGTGGTGATCGCCAACGGGCACAACTGGTCGCCGAAGCTGCCCCGCTACGAGGGCCTTGAGGAGTTCCGCGGCGAGATCATGCACGCCTCGTCCTACAAGGACCCGGCGCAGTTGCGCGGTAAGCGGGTGCTTGTGGTCGGCGCCGGCAACACCGGCTGTGACATCGCCGTCGAGGCCGCCCAGCAGGCGTCACGTTGCTGGCACTCGACCCGGCGCGGCTACTGGTACGCGCCGAAGTACGTGCTCGGCCGCCCGGCCGACCAGGTGAACGACAGCCTGCTGGCGCTGCGCGTGCCGCTGCGGGTGCGGCAGTGGCTCTACCACTGGACGCTGCGGTTGACCGTCGGCGACCTGACCCGCTTCGGCCTGCCCAAGCCCGACCACCGGGTGTACGAGACGCACCCGATCGCGAACAGCCAGCTCGTCTACTACGTGGGCCACGGCGGGATCGGCCCGGTGCCGGACATCGCCCGGTTCCACCCGTACGCCGTGGAGCTGGCCGACGGCCGCGAGATCGACCCCGAGGTGGTCATCTTCGCCACCGGCTACCTGCCGCGCTTCGAGTTCCTCGACGCGTCGGTGTTCGCCGACAGCGCCGGGGCGGGCCGGCCCACCCTGTGGCTCAACGCGTTCACCCCGGGGCACCCGACGCTTGCCGTCGCCGGCCTGGTGCAGCCGGACTCCGGGTTGTTCACCCTGTCGCACTGGCAGACGGTGCTCTTCGCCCGGCTCCTGCAAGCCCGCCGGGATCGGCCGGAGCGGGCCGCCGCGTTCGCGCGGCGGGTGCGGGAGCGGGCCGGGGAGCGCTACTCCGGTCAGGTCAAGGAGAGCAGCCGGCACTGGTTCGAGGTCGGTCACGCCGACTATCTGCGCGCGGTGCAGCGCGCGCTTGTCGAGCTGGAGGGCAAGTGAACCGGACCGGTAGTCGCGAACGAAGGGCAGACAAGTGACTGAGCTGCGGATCATGCGGGGCCGGGAGTGGTCTCGTCCGGTCCGACCGGCTCGGCGGGAGGTGCTCAGCGCCGTCCCCGAGGTGGAGCAGGGGCGACCTCCGCTGCTCTTCGTTCCCGGGTTCGGGCACGGCGCGTGGGTGTTCGCCGAGCACTGGCTGGGTCACGCGGCGTCGCGGGGCTTCCCGGCGTACGCGGTGAGCCTGCGCGGGCACGGGGGCAGTGAGCCGGCGCCGGAGGCGACGCTGCGCGCGTACGCGCACGACGTGGTTCAGGTGGCCGCGAGCCTGCCACGGCAGACGGTGCTGGTGGGGCACGGCGCCGGGGCGCTTGTGGTGGCGCACGCGATGGCCCGTTATCCGGCGCGCGGCGCGGTGCTCGTGGCGCCGGTCTTCGGCGGCTGGGGAGCGTTGGGTACGGCGTTGCGCCGCAACCCTGGGGGCACGTTGCCGGCGGTGTTCGGTGGGCCGTTGCGGCTCAACAGTGGGCAGTTGTTCAGCCGCGAGTTGCCCGACGAGGAGGCCCGGAGGTACGTCGGACGACTCGGTCGGGCGGGCCGGCGGGCGCAGTGGGAGCTGCTGGGCGAGCCGGCGGCCGAGCCGGCCGTGGGCAGCCCGCCGGTGCTGGTGCTGGGCAGCCCGGACGACCGGGTGGTGCCGGCGTCGACGTTGACCCGGGTGGCCCGCCGGTACGATTCGGCCCCGTTGCTCTTTCCCGGGATGGGCCACGACCTGATGCTCGACGCGCGGTGGGTGGAGCCGATCGACGCGATCCTGGACTGGCTGGAGAAGGAACCCACCGCGCACTGAGCGCACGGGCCGGTCAGCCGCTGCTCTGGCGGATGGCCGAGCCGGCGGTGGGGGTGGCGGGTCGGGGCACCACGGCGTCGCCGGCGGAGGTGGCGGCGTCCGGGTCGACGTCGCCGGGGATGACGCCGCCGGGATCGACGTCGGTGCTGGTCAGGCGGTTGACCAGGGCGCCGTGCTCATCCAGCGCGTGCAGGTAGGAGCGGGCCCAGGCCCGGATGTCGTGCTCCTCCAGGTGGGCGCGCATGGCCCGCATCCGTTGCGTGGTGTCGGCCGGGTCGGCCCGCAACGCCGCGCAGAGGCCCTGCTTGAGCCCCTCCAGATCGTGCGGGTTGACCAGGTACGCCTGGGAGAGTTCGGCGGCGGTGCCGGCGAACTCGCTGAGCAACAGGGCACCGGTGTCGTCCACCCGGGCGGCCACGTACTCCTTGGCGACGAGGTTCATCCCGTCGCGCAGCGGGGTCACCGCCATCACGTCGGCGACCCGGTAGAGCGCGGCCAACTCGGCTCGGTCGAAGGGCTGGGTGAGGTAGTGGATCGCCGGCTCGCCGACCCGGCCGAACTCGCCGTTGATCCGACCCACCTCGCGCTCGATCCGCTCCCGCAGGATCTGGTATTGGCCGACGCGTTCCCGGCTCGGCATCGCGACCTGCACCAACACCGTGTCGCGGACCTTGACGTCGCCGCTGGCGAGCAGTTCGCTGTACGCCTTGAGGCGCTGCTCGATGCCCTTCGTGTAGTCCATCCGGTCCACGCTGAGGATGACCTGCCGGGGGTCGCCGAGGTCCTGGCGTAGCCGGCGGGCGCGGGCGGCGACGTCCGGGCGGGCGGCGAGCGCACCCATCTCGGCGGTGTCGATGGAGACCGGGAACGCGCCGATGCGCACGACCCGGTCGTCGATGCCGATCCGGCGGTCGGTGGCCGGCAGCTCAAGCACCCTGGTCACCAGTTGGGCGAAGTTGTGCGCCGCCTGCACGCGCTGGAAGCCGACCAGGTCGGCACCGAGCATCCCGCGCAGCAGTTCGGCCCGGCGCGGCAACTGCATGAACAGCTCCGGCGGCGGGAACGGCACGTGCAGGAAGAAGCCGATGCGCAGGTCCGGACGGAGCGTGCGCAGCAGACCGGGGACCAGTTGCAGGTGGTAGTCCTGCACCCAGACCACCCCGCCCTGCTCGGTGACCTCGGCGGTCGCCTCGGCGAAACGTTGGTTGACCCGTTGGTACGCCTCCCACCACCGCCGGTGGTGCTGCGGCTGCTCGACGGCGTCGTGGTAGAGCGGCCAGAGGGTGGCGTTGGCGAACCCCTCGTAGTGGTCGCGGAGGTCTTCCGGGCTGAGTGCGACGGTGTGCATCCGGACGCCGTCGACGTCCGGTAGGGCGGGGGCCGGGCCGGTGCCGCCGGCCCAACCGACCCAGGTCGCCGGAGTGTGCCGCAGGAGTGGATGCAGCGCGCTCACCAACCCGCCGGGGCTGCGCCGCCACTCGCAGGCCCCGTCGGGTGCCTGGCTGTCGTCGATGGGGAGGCGGTTGGCCACCACCACGAGAGAACTCTGTCGCATCTCGGGCATTCCGATCAGCAGAGGACTGACCGCCACGAGGAAGGGAAAACCGGTCAGTCAGCGGGGGAAGTGACGTACAGCGGTATTCCTACTGACAGTAAGTTACACCACTGTTACGCGATCGGCGGGTCTGCGCCGTCCCGGGATGCGGGCCGGGATCAGACGACGGCGCCGTTGTCCGGGTCGTCCTCGTCCTCGTCGCCGGGGCGCAGCCGCCAGATCAGCGTGACGAAACCGGCCAGGATGCCGGTGAACCCGAACAGGGTGACCGCCGAGCGGTCCACCGGGAGCAGGCCCGGGAAGAGGAAGAGCACGAACCCGACGATCACGCCGAGCGCACCGACCACCGCGTACTTGCTGACCCGGGGCAGCGGCGGCGGCGGGGGCGGGTGGTAACCCTCGTCGTCCTCGTCGTCGGGCAGGTCGGCCCCGAAGGTGTCCAACCCGTCCAGCAGCGACGGCTCGTCCGGCCGGGTGCCGCGCCCCACCGAGATCCCGGAGATGTCGGTGGCGGAGGGCAGCCGGCGGGTGTCGGTGGCGGTCGGGCCGGGCTCGTCGGTCCCCGAGCGGGTCAGCGGGCCGGCGGTCGGCTCGTCCCGTTCGTCGACATTCTCCGCGGCCGGCCACGGGTGCTCGCCGGTGGTGGAGGAGGTGTGGAAACTCGCCACGATCCGCGCCCACTCGGCGTCGATGTCCGGTTCGTCGCGGGCGGGCGGCTGCTCGGGGGTGGTCTCGTCGGCGAGCTGGGAGAGATAGTCCCGGGCGGTGGTCAGGTGCGAGCGGTCGACGTAGAGCCTGTCGACCGGCCGGGCCGGCACTGTGGTGGTGCGGGTGACCGGATTGAGATCGGCCGAGGGTTGCAGGTAGGCGGCGATCCCACCGGCGGCCAGCACGTCGAGCAGGTGCTCACCGACGCGCGGATCGACGTCGCCGACGACGGCGTACTCGTTCGCGTCGAGCCCGTTGTCCCGCCGTCCCCGGCGGGCACCACCCGCTGACACCCGGACATCCCCCTTAACGCGCCTCGCGGCGCGACCCTCGACGCCCGTCCGCACGCCGTGCTCTGAATCGTGACACGTCAGGGCATGGTTCCGGGAGTGCGTTGTGTCGCGTCTTCCAAAGTCACGGCCGCCGCCGCAGGTCGTGACCGGGGTTCTTTGTCCGTTCTTGCGCGACCAGCGCCATCTCGGTGGCCGTTGGCATACCGGCGGCCGACGCCCCGTTCGACAGCTACCGGCGGGGCCGGGACCCGCCCGCTCAGCAGGCCAGCGCCGGTCCGGTCGGGCTGATCGGCCGACCGGCCAGGGCGAGCAGGCCGGGGGCGTCGTTACGCAGCGCGAAGGTGCGTACCTCCGCGCGGGTCGCCCGTGCGCCGGCCGGGTCGCCGGCACGGGTCAGCTCCGCCGCCGCGAGCGCGAGCGCCAACACCTGGTCGCTGACGTCCGGGATCCGCCCGTAGGTCTCGGCGGCGGCAAGGTGCAGCTCGGCGGAGCGCCGGTGGTCGCCGTCCGCCGCGGCCAGGGCCGCCGTCACGGTCCGCAACGCCGCCTCCGACCAGGGCGTGCGGTGCCCGACCCGGCCCAGCATCGTGCGGACCCGCACCGCCGCGCTCCGACCGCTCAGGGCGGCGGCGTACGCGGCCGCGGCGATCCACTCGCCACTGGCCAGGGCCGGCACCGCCGACCAACTCGTGTCCAGTTCCTCGATCAGCTCCGCCGCCTCGGCGTCGCGCCCCTGCAACGCCCGACACAGCGCGGCCATGCTCAGCATCGTCCAGAGCAGCCGGTAGAACCCGCTGCGCCGCGCGGTGTCCAACGCGTCGATCAGGTCGTCCGGATCCTCGTCGTCGCGCAGCACCAACAGACAGCAGCGCAACCCGCGCACCTGCATGTCCCAACTCCCGGTGGGCGTGTCCACGAACGCCTCCGCCGCGGCGAAGAGCCGACCGAAGTCGCCGTCGAACCAGGCCCGCATCGCCTCCGCCGAGTAACTGGTGGTCAGGGTCTGCCCGCTCGCGGTCCGCGCCGGCGCGGCCGAGAGCAGGGCGTTCGACCGCAGCCAGTCGCCCTCCTCCCGGATCGCCCAGGCGAGGTTCTGGGTGGCCCGGGGCAACGCCAGCAGTTGATTGGCCCGGGCGAACTCGACGATCGCGTGCAGCTCGTCCAGGCCGGCCCGGTCTCCGGACTGGTAGCGGGCGGTGGCCGCGGTGATCCGGGCGTTGGTCTGGGTCTCGGCCAGACCCAACTGCTCGGCGATCTCGGCGGCGGTGTCCGCCGCGGCGACGGCCGGGTCCCGCTCGTAGTTGAGCATGTGCAGCCGGCCCATCTCGGCGTACGCGTCCGCCTTCTGCGGACTGTCAGGTAGTGGCTCGAACAGCTGCACCGCGCGCTCCAGGCAGGCAAGCGCGTCGCCGCGGTCGGCGCGCAGCCAGGCGGCCTGGCCGAGCAGCGTCCACGCCCGCGCCGCACAGGCGTTGTCGCCGTGCGACAGCAGCCGGTCGGCGAGGGTGTGCACCTGCTCCGGCCCACCGCCGGAGAGGAACGCGTTGCCGTCCCGGTAGAACGAGATCTCCGTGCTGAGCAGCTCCAACTGGAGCCGGTCCACCGGGTCGCTGTCGTCGGCCAGGCCGAGTGCCCGCCCCGCGTGGCTGGCCGCCGCGTCCAACCCGTGCAGCGCGTACGCCCGGCGGGCCGCCCGGTGCAGCGCCTGCCGCGCCGGCCCGGCGTAGCGGCGCACCTGCATGCCCAGCGAGCGGGCGATCTCGTGCGCGGCCCAGCGGTGGTGCGCGAGCACCTCGGCCAGGTCGGTGTCGCGGGAGTGCGACAGCGCGTCGAGCCAGTCGGCGGCCCGCTCGTGCCGGGCCACCCGTTCGGTGCGCGGCAACCGTTGGTAGCAGACGTCGCGGACCAGCACGTGGCGGAACCGGAACTCCGCCTGCCCGGCCATCGTCGACCCGGCCTGCTCGTGCACGAAGTCGCGTTGTTCGAGTCGGCGCAGCGAACGCTCGACCGACTCGACCTGTTGCCCGAGCGCGGTGGCGACCGCGCCGGGCCAGAACTGCACGCCGACCACCGACGCGGCAAGCAGCACCGCCCGGTCCTTGGCGTCCAGCAGGTCCACCCGGTTGGCGATCACCGCGTGCACGCTCTCCGGCATGGCCAGTTCGAGTTGCTTGTCCAGCGACCACCCCCGCCCGGACTGGCGCAGCGCCCCCTGCTCGATGAGCATCCGGACGTACTCGTGTGCGTAGAGCGGGTTGCCGCCGGCCACCTCGACCAACGGGGTAAGCATGTCGGCGGAGAACGCCGCCTGGCCGAACAGGTGCGCGTACAGCGCGGCGATGCCGGTGTCCCGCAGGGGCGGCAGGGTGATGGTCACCGAGCCGGTGATGGTTCCGGCCCAGCTCGGGTCCCGGTCGACAAGCTCCGGGCGGGCGGTGCAGAGCAGCAGCAGCGGCACGTCGCGGGCCGCCGCCCCGAGCAGCTCCACGAAGCGCAGCATCGCGTCGTCGGCCCAGTGCAGGTCCTCGAAGACCAGCACTGTGGGACGCTGGGCGGCCAGCGCCAGCAGGAAGCGACGCCACGCCGACTCCGCCTCCTCGGCCGGCAGCGGCGTGCCGGGCAGCCCGACCAGCGGGCGCAGCGCGTCCACCACCCGGTCCCGCTCACCCGGGCCGACCAGCTCGCCGACGGCGGCGGTCAGCCGCTGCGCGGCGCTCGTCGCCGGGTCGGTGTCGAGGATGCCGGCTTCGGACTTCACGATGTCGGCGAGCGCGGCGAAGGTGACGTTCTCCCCGAACGGCGGGCAACGCCCGGTGCGCCAGGTCAGCGGCTCGTCGACCAGCCGGCCAGTGTGCCGGTAGAGCTCCCGCAGCAGCCGGCTCTTGCCGATGCCGGCCCGGCCGAAGATGGTGACCACCTGCGGTCGCCGGTCGCGCAGCGACCGGTGCAGGGCGTTGACGAGCATCCCCAGCTCGTGTTCCCGGTCGACAAGCGGTGTGGTGTCCGGCTCCCGGTCGGTGGGTTGGCGACGCAGCGGGGACAGGGCGAGCCACACCTCGGTCGGCGACGACCTGCCGCGCAGGGTGACCGGGGGCTGCTCCTCGTAGCGGATCGCGTCCTTGGTGAGCGCGTGGGTGGTGCCGCAGACCAGCACCCCGCCGGGTGGGGCGACCGACTGCATCCGGGAGGCCGTGTTGACCACGTCGCCGGCCACGATGGCCTGTCCGCCGTCGCGGGCGGCGGCCACGTCGACGAGCGCCTCCCCGGTGGACACCCCGACCCGGAACCGCAGCTCGGCGCTGCCGGTCGGCGCGAACCGGGTGAGCACCCGTTGCAGTTCCAGGCCGGCCCGTACGCAGCGCAGCGCGTCGGTCTCGGTGGCGATCGGGGCGCCGAAGAGCGCCATCACCGCGTCCCCGATGTACTTCTCCACCACCCCGCCGTACTGACTGACCACCCGCCGGGCGGCGGCGAAGAACCCGGTCTGCATGCCACGGACCTGCTCCGGGTCGGTGCGCTCGACGTACGGCGTGAAGTCGATCAGGTCCACGAAGAGCACGCTCACCCGGCGGCGGTCCTCCTGCGGGCTGACCGCGGCCGGTCGGTCCGCGCCCGGTCGCGGCGACCCGCAGGACGTGCAGAACGTGACGTCCGAGGCGAGCGGGCGCAGGCAGTGCGGGCACACCGCGCCCAGCTCGGCGCCGCAGCCGCCACAGAAGCGGTCTCCGTCGGCGGCCGTGCGTCCACAGCGTTCACACTGCGCGGCGATGACATCCCCCCGAGAGGAACGGGTCGACGCCGACGGCGTCCCCTGACCGGAATTATCGCCCCTCGGCCGTTGCCAGCCACCAGCCTGTTGGTTTGTGGACAGTCACCGACGGTGTTGACCGACTAGATTCAGGCGGCCAGATATCGATCAGGGACCGGAGGGGACAGGGCAATGGTGTACGTCAAGCTGGAAAGTGACTGGACCGACGGCAACGGGGTCAACCACTCTGCGGGCGACTCGGTGGACGTCGACGCCGCCACGCTCGCCACGTTGGAGGCCAAGGGCATCGTCAGCGAGCAGACCCACGGCCCGGGTGGCGACGGCAAGGGCCCGGACAAGTGGGCCGGGCCGGGCAGCTCCGGGGTGTGACAGTACGTCGATGACGCCGAACCGGCCGGGTCGCCAGCGGGCGGCCCGGCCGGTTCGTGGTGTCAGTGGGTGTCAGCGGTCGTTCATGCCGGCGCGGCGGCGCAGCGCGGCCACGTCGGTCACCACGATCCGGCGCCCCTCGGTACGCAGCCAGCCCCGGCTCGCGAACGAACCGATCGCCTGGTTGACGCTCTGCCGGGAGCCACCTGCCATCTCGGCCAGTTGACTCTGGTTGAGCTCGATCGTGATCATCGGTGCCTGGCTCTCGCCAGCCAACCGGACAAGCGTCTTGGCCACCCGGCCCGGCAGGTCGAGGAAGACGTGGTCGGCGTTCTGCTCGGTCAACCGACGGATCAGCCCACCCAGTGAGCGCATCACCGCGTCCAGGATGCGGGGGTTGGAGTGCACCAGCTCCATGAACGCGCCCCGCGACAGGGCGAGCGCCGCGCAGTCCTCGATGGCCTCGGCCGAGGCGGACCGGGTGGACGCGTCGAGCAGGGAGACCTCGCCGAGCACGTCGGGTGGACGGATTACCGACAGCACGGCCCGCTCGCCGGTGGGTGCGGTGCGGAAGACGGCCACCGCGCCGCGGCGCAACACGATGAGCGACTCACCCGGGTCGTTCTCCACGAAGAGCAGCTGGCCCTTGCGGTAGGTGCGCGGAACGGCGGCGGCGATGACGCGCTGCCGCACCTCGGGCTCCAAACCAGCGAACATCTCGACACCCGTGAGCGCGTCACCCGGCTCTGGCAGGCGCATCTCCACGGCCCAACCCCTCCCCGGTCATGGACCACAAACTCGCTCACCGGGTGAACCTGATGGCCCTGACAAGGTGAACTGACACCGATTCGGCATCCGGTAGCGGTACACATCAGATCATGACGGTCCGGTCGCTTGCTGTACACCCCTCGAAGCACTTCCGTAACCGTCGCGCGTCGCGGCGGCCCGTCACCAGCGGTTCGACGGCCCCCGCCGGGCGCGGCCGGGGGACGGTGGGCGAGGATGGCCGGAATGGTCTACCGCTATTTCTACGACTGTGAGTTCATCGAGGACGGCACGACAGTCGACCTCGTCTCGATCGGTGTCGTCGACGAGTACGGCCGCGAGTTCTACGCGGTCTCCACGGAGTTCGACGACTCCCGTGCCGTGCCCTGGGTCCGGCGCAACGTGCTCGACAAGCTGCCGTCCCCGGCGGACCGGGCGTGGCGCTCGCGTGAGCGCATCCGCGACGACCTGTACGACTTCCTCGTCGAGCCGATCCGGGACCGGCCGGGGGAGCAGTTGGAGCTGTGGGCCTGGTACGCCGCGTACGACCATGTGGTGCTCGCCCAGCTCTGGGGTGCGATGCCGGCGCTGCCCCGGGAGATTCCCCGCTACACCAAGGAGCTGCGGCAGCTCTGGGACGACCGCGGGCGCCCGACCCTGCCGGACGCGGACGCGGCCCGGCACGATGCGCTCGTCGATGCCCGGCACAACCTGGCCCGCTGGCGGGCGATGACGCCTGGCGGGCGGTGACGACCCGCTCAGCGGCGGCCGTACCGTCGCGGGTTTGACCGGTTCTGTCCCGGGCATCGGTTCGACCAGCCGATCCGAGGGAGAGTGCAATGAGCAACCAGCCGACAAGCGCCGCCGACGCTCGGGCCCGGGTCACCGAGCTGGCCCGGGCCGCGCGCATCTGCATGCTCACCACGACCGCGCTGGACGGGCGGCAGGTGAGCCGGCCGATGGGGCTCCAGGAGGCCGAGTTCGACGGCGAGCTGTGGTTCTTCGCCAACGCCGACTCGGCCAAGGTCCGCCAGCTCCGGGTCAACCCGGAGGTCAACGTCGCCTTCTCCGACCAGAAGCACAACGCCTGGGTGTCGATCTCCGGCACCGCCACCGAGGGGTTCGACCGGGCGCGGGCCGAGCGGTTGTGGAACCCGCTGCTCAAGGCATGGTTTCCTGATGGGCTGGACACCCCGGGCCTCACCTTGATCAAGGTGCACGCCAGCTCCGCCGAGTACTGGGACTCGGCCAGCAGTGCCGTGGTCAACCTGCTCGGCTACGCGAAGGCCGCCGTCACCGGCCGGCCGCCGGAGGGCGGCGAGAACCGCGAGGTGACGTTCTGAGCAGCGCTGGTCGGCCCGTCGACCCGGGGCGCGCTGTCGTCGCACCGGCGGGCCGACTACAGTGCGCAGTGACGGCCCGCCCCGGGCCGGCAACGGCGCCGATGGTCTGATCTGACACATATCCTGGGGCAATTCGGGCTTTACCTGATGCTCCAGGAGGATGAGCGGATCATGCGTATCGGCGTGCTCACCGGCGGCGGCGACTGCCCCGGTCTCAACGCGGTCATCCGGGCGGTGGTCCGCAAGGGCGTCGCCACCTACGGTCACGAGTTCGTGGGCTTCCGGGACGGTTGGAAGGGCCCGCTCGAGGGTCTGTCCCGTCCCCTGGGCATCGCGGACGTCCGTGGCATCCTGCCCCGTGGCGGCACCATCCTCGGTTCGTCCCGGACCAACCCGTTCAAGATCGAGAACGGCGTCGAGCGGATCAAGGACAACCTGGCCAGCCAGGGCGTCGACGCCCTGATCGCGATCGGCGGCGAGGACACCCTCGGCGTGGCCACCAAGCTCTACGAGCTGGGCGTGCACGTGGTCGGCGTGCCGAAGACGATCGACAACGACCTCGGCGCCACCGACTACACCTTCGGCTTCGACACCGCTGTCAACATCGCGATGGAGGCCATCGACCGGCTGCACACAACCGCGGAGAGCCACCACCGCACCCTGGTCGTCGAGGTGATGGGCCGGCACGCGGGCTGGATCGCCCTGCACGCCGGCCTGGCCGGCGGCGCCAACGTGATCCTGCTGCCCGAGCGGCAGTTCGACGTCGACCAGGTGGCCGGCTACGTCGAGAAGCGCTTCCAGCACCAGTACGCCCCGATCGTCGTGGTCGCCGAGGGCGCCCAGCCGCTGGACGGCCAGATGGTCCTCGCCAACCAGGAGCTGGACTCGTTCGGCCACGTCCGCCTCGGCGGCATCGGCCAGTGGCTCGCCGAGCAGCTGGAGGCCAAGACCGGCAAGGAGGCCCGCACCGTGGTGCTGGGCCACATCCAGCGCGGTGGCACCCCGACCGCCTTCGACCGGGTGCTCGCCACCCGCCTGGGCCTGCAGGCCATCGACGCGGTGAACGACGGCGACTGGGGCAAGATGGTCGCGATGCAGAGCACCGACATCGTCCGGGTGCCGCTGGTCGAGGCCACCCGCGAGCTGAAGACCGTGCCGCTGGAGCGGTACGCCGAGGCCGAGGTCTTCTTCGGCAGCTGATCGACGGTTGGTGGCACGGCGGGCCGGCGGGTCCGCCGTGCCACGAACCAGACGCGAGGGGGTACGGGCCGACATGTCCGCCGGGATGCACACTGTCGCGGTCATTGGCGCGGGCAAGATCGGCGAGCTGATGCTCTCCGGGCTGCTGCGCTCGGGATGGCCGGTGGACCGGCTGCTGGCCACCGCCCGCCGGCCGGCCCGCGCCGAGGAACTGACCGCCCGCTACGGGGTACGGGTCGTCGACAATCTGACAGCGGTGGACGAGGCGGCGGTGCTCGCGATCTCGGTGAAGCCGCAGGACGCCGCCGCGCTGCTCGACGAGATCGGCCCCAAGGTGCCGGCCGACAAACTCGTCATCTCGCTCTGTGCCGGCCTGACCAGCAGCTTCTTCAACCGCCGGCTGCCCGAGGGCACCCCGGTGGTCCGGGTGATGACCAACACCCCGGCGGTCGTCGACGAGGCCATGACGGCGATCTCGGCGGGCGCGTACGCCACCGGGGCCCACCTGGCGTTGGCCGAGGAGATGTTCAAGCCCCTCGGCCGGACGATCAGGGTGCCCGAGTCGCAGCAGGACGCGGTCACGGCGCTCTCCGGCTCCGGACCGGCCTACTTCTACCTGCTGGTCGAGGCAATGATCGACGCGGGAATCCTGCTCGGCCTGCCCCGACAGGTGGCCCACGAGCTGATCGTGCAGACCGCCATCGGTGCCGCCGTGATGCTGCGGGATTCCGGGGAGCACCCGGTCAAGTTGCGCGAGGCGGTCACCTCGCCGGCCGGCACCACCATCTCCGCGATCCGCGAGTTGGAGAAGCACGGCGTACGGGCGGCGCTGCTGGCCGCGCTGGAGGCCGCCCGGGATCGCGCCCGGGAGCTGGCGGCACAGGCCGACTGACTCCGGTCGCCGGGCCGGGGTGATTGGCCGCATTCCGCGTGGGTGGCCGTCGGGGTGCGTCGCGGGGCCGGGTGTGCCGCATACTTGCCCGGTGTTCACACTTGCCCAGGCCCGGCACCTGGTGGCCACCCTCCAGCCGCGCGTCGACGAGTTGATCCGGGTCCGGGCCGACCTGGCTGAGCTGCGCGTCGACCTGGCCGACCACGGGGTCAGCGCGCTCGGCGGGCGGGCCGAGGTCAAGGGGCTCGAAGCTCGACTGCACGCCATCGTCGACGAGCTGCACCAACACGACATCCAGGTCAAGGGCATCGCCCCGGTCCTGCTCGACTTTCCCGGCGAGCGCGCCGGCCGCGCCGTGCTCTGGTGCTGGCTGGAGGGCGACTCCGACGTGCGCTGGTACCACCGCGCCGAGTGCGGCTTCGCCGGCCGCCGCCCGCTCTGACGCCACCCGCCGCTCTGCCGCCGCCGGCCGGTCTGCCCGCCCCCGGTCTGCCGCCGCCGCCCGCTCTGCCGCCACCCGCCGCTCTGCCGCCACCCGCCGCTCTGCCGCCGCCGGCCGGTCTGACGCCGTCCGCCGCTTGGCGTCGGCGCGGTGGGGGCCCGGCTGAGCGCTCGATCCACTCGGGCTCCTGCAAGTCGCGGTATCAGAGCCCGCCGGACACCGCGACTTCTGGGAAACCGAGTTGATCAAGCCGTGCGGCGGGCGTCGGGGCGCCTGTCAGCCGGCGGCGGAGTCCGGCAACCCCGCACCGGCGGCCTCGGTGACCGCGAATACCACGATGTTGTCCCGGTAGTGCCCGCTCCGCCGATCGAAGTCACCCCCGCAGGTGATCAGGCGCAGCTCCGCGCCGGGCGTCGGCCCGTAGACCGCCGCCGTCGGGAAACGGTCTTTGCGGGTACGCAGCGAGCCGGTCACCCGGAACGGCAGCCGCTGCCCGCCGCGCCACACCTCGACCCGGTCGCCGGGGCGTAGCTCGCCGAGCCGGGCGAACACCGCGGGTCCGTGCCGCGAGTCCAGATGCCCGGCGAGCACTGCCGGGCCGGTGTCGCCGGGGGCCGGGCCGCCGCCGTACCAGCCGGCGGTGCCGAAGTCGACCGGCGGGATCAGCGCACCTGCTGAGTCCAGGCCGAGCACGGTGAGGGCGGAGTCGACACCGATGCGCGGCACGCGTACCCGCGTGGGTGGACCGTGTGGCGCGGGCGCGACGGCCGTCGGTGAGCAGTCGTCGGTGCAGCCGGGGTGCCAGGTCGTTACCGGCGGCGGCGGATCGACGTCGGCCAGCCCGACGCCGGCGCCGACGGCCAGGCAGACCGCCGCGCCGGCCGCGGCCAGCGCGGCCGGCGGTATCCGGCGGTCACGGTGCCGCCGGATCGACGGGTCCGGCCCGGGGTTCACCAGGTGGTGCGCCGCCGCCGGCGCCACAGCAGCAGGGTCACCGCGACGGCCGCCGCGGCAAGACCACCGGCCACCAGGGGGTACGCGCCGAGTCCGGCACTCGCGGTGCCGCCGGCGCCGGTGTCCACCCCGCCGGCGGGAACGACGGTGCCGCCCTCGGCGTCGCGGCGCAGCTCGGCGGTGAGTCCGCCCTGCTTCGCGTCGAGCACCAGCAGCGAGTAGACCGCACCGCCGGTGAGCCGCACCTCGGCGTCGGTGCTCGGCCCGTCGGCACCCGCCAGCCGCAGCCGCCAACTGCCCGGCTCGACCTGTTCGTAGTCGGTGGTGGAGGCGAACTGCACGTCCTCGGCGATCATCGGACCGTCCGCGGCGGCCACGTCCAGCACGGGGGTGCGCACGGAAGCCTGCACGACCCGCACCTTGGCCCGGCCCTGCGCGGGCGCGCTGAGGTCGTCGTTGAGCACCCGCAAACCCAGGTCCGCGTGCCGGCCCACACCGGCCACCGTGTACGCCTCCCCGCTGGTGACCGCGACCTCGGTGGTGAGCACCGGCGGGTCGTTGGCCGGAGCGCCGGCCTCCCGCATGGCCACCGCGTACCGGCCGGGCGCCAGTTCGAGGTAGTCGGAGACCACGCCGTAGCCGACCCCGGGGAAGACCCTCGGTTTCGCGGCATTCGGCGCGGCCAGGTAGACGTCGACGGCCGGGGTGTCCGGGGAGAGGTGGGCGAGCCGGACGTATCCGACGGTGTCCGCGCCGGTCGCGGCGCCAGCCGACATCGGCGTGCCGGCGACGAGGGCGGTGCTGAGGAGAAAAGCGCCGGAGCCGGCGAGGAGCCGGCGGGGGGCGGTACGGAGCGTCAACATGTCGCCTCCGGAGGCACGTTTGGTGAGCGGGCGGCAACCCAGAGAACAGGGTCCCGTGCGCGGGACTGCGAGGCAAGTTGCCGACGAGATGTTTCTCGACGTGTCGGCCGGCGAGCGCAGCGGCGGACGCCGGGTCCGTTCCCGCGAGAGCGGCTGCCACCGCCACGGGTCACCGCGGGCGATGGTGCCCGCATATCCTCGACCGATGCGGGATCGCCGGGTGACGCTGGTGTGGACGGTCTTCGTCGTCGTCGCGCTGGTGTCCTGCGGGCTCGTCCTGCGGCGCGCGGACCGCCTCTCCGACCTGCACATCTACTACGGCGCACTGTCCGATCTGCACGCTGGCCGCCCGCTGTACGAATTCCGGGCGGCCAACGGTGGGCCGTTCACGTATCCGCCGTTCGCCGCGCTCGTGCTGGGTCCGATCACCGTGCTGAGTGAGGGCGTACTGCAGGGGATCTGGCTGGTGGCGACGTGCGCGGCGGTCGTCGCCATCGCCGGGGCGGTCGGTGTCGCGCTGACCACCCGGCCGTCCCGCCGACCGCTGGTCGTGGCGGTGGCCGCCACGGTGCTGATGCTCTCCGCGCCGGTGCAGAGCAACCTGCGCTTCGGTCAGGTGAGCGTCTTCATCGTGCTGATGGCCCTGCTCGACGGGGTGGGTGTCGGTCCGCCCCGGCTGCGCGGGATGCTGGTGGGGGTCGCCGCGGCGATCAAGCTGACCCCGCTGCTGTTCGTTGTCTACTTCCTCGTCACCGGCCGCTACCGCGACGCCGGCCGTGCGGTGGTGACGTTCCTGGCCTGTGCGGGGCTCGCCGCTGTGGTGTTGCCCGCCGAGAGCTGGACGTACTGGACCGAGGCCGTGCGACAGACCTCGCGGATCGGCGATCTCGCCTCGCTTGGCAATCAGTCGGTGCACGGGATGTTGCTGCGCGTCGGCGTCGACGAGACGACACTGCCCCTGCTCTGGGCCGGCCTGGTGGCGCTCGTGTGCGCGGCGGCGCTGCTGCGCGCTCGCCAGCTGACCGTGGGTGGCCGCCCGGGGCACGCGGCGGTGCTCGTCGGTTGCGCCACCGTCGCCGCGTCCCCGGTGTCCTGGACCCACCACCAGGTCTGGCCGGTGCTCGCCGCGATGCTGCTGATCGGCGCGTCGGGTGTCACCCAGCGGGCCGCCGGTGTGGCGCTGCTCGCCGCCACTGTCGTCTCGTTGGGTGCGGTCCTCAGCCCGGTGTCGACCCGGCCCGGCGTGCAGTTCCTCTTCGAGAACGCCCGCGCGATCGGGGTGGGCCTGCTGTGCCTGGTCGGCTTCGGCGGTGTGGCGGTGGCCGCCAGCCGGACCGCTCGCCGACCGGCCGGCGGACGGGGCTGGTTGCGGGTGGGCGTCACCGCCACTGTGGCGCTGGCGTTCTTCGCCGTGCAGCCGTTGCCCGCCGGGGCGGACCCCACCTTCAAGGCGTACGCCCTCGACGACGTGGTCAACCCGCGCTACTTCTTCGTCTGCCGTGGCCCGGCCGAGTGCGCCGCCTACGGCACCGACGCGCCGGTCACCTTCGGCACCCGCGCCGAGAAGACCAAGGTCCGGGTCAACGGTGTGGTAGCCGCGCAGGTGACCCGGCTGGAGTACTATTCCGCGCCCGGCGGGGCGCCCCGGGCCATTCCGCTGCTCGACGCGTACCCGGGCAGCCGCACGTTCTCGTTCCGCTCGGCGAACATGGCACAGGGTCGGCTCGTCGCGTACGGCGCGGACGGCCAACCGATCGCGAGCTACGACGAGGAACTCGCCGCCGCCCTCCGGACGGCCACCCGGTAGGTGGTCGCGGGGAGGGCGGCGGGGATGTTCAGCGGGTCGCGGCGGCCAGCGCGGCGCGCAGTTTCTCCGCGCCGCCCGGTGCCGGGTGCTCCCAGTCGGTCGGGCTGGCGGAGTAGAGCACGCCGTACGCCGGGGTGTCGGGCTGGTAGCGCCACCCCTCGGCGAGCGGGCCGACATCCACCGCGTCGTAGCCGATGCGGTCCAGGAAGGCCGTCACCTCGGCCTTCGCGGCGGCGTCGTCGCCGGCGATCGCGAGGGCGCTGCGGTCGGCGGCACCGGTCGGCCGGGAGAGCGCGGCCAGGCCCTTGAAGTAGATGTTGTTGAAGACCTTGACGACCCGGGAGTCCGGCAGGTGCCGCTGGAGCAGCTCGCTGCTTGTGGTCTCGCCCGAGTCCAGTTCCGGGAAGGCCCCGTCGCGCTGCGGGTAGTAGTTGTTGGTGTCGATGACGATCTTGCCGGCCAGCGGCTCCACGGGCACCGCGCGGTACGCCTTCAGCGGCACGGTGACCACCACCAGGTCACCGACCTGCGCCGCGTCCTGTGCCGTGCCGGCGCTGGCGTGCTCGCCCAGCTCGTCGACCAGGTCCTTCAGCGTCTCCGGGCCGCGTGAGTTGCTCAGCACCACGTCGTAGCCGGCGTCCACGGCCAGCCGGGCCAACGTGCCGCCGATGTTGCCGCTGCCGATCAGTCCCACAGTTGTCATGCTGGTCCCAACTCCGTCCACCCACGACGCATTCCGACAGTGGTGGCGGTCATGTCCGGTTGCCCGGCCTCGATCGGCTGCGCGGACGTGCCGGGCCGCCGCCCGTCCGGCCCAACGTACCGCTCACGCCCGTCGCCGACCGGCTCCTCCCGCGAAGGCGACCCTTCCCGGCGACGAGCGGTGGTCCGTCCGCGGCATGTTGATCAAGAGGTTCGGGTCAGGGGCGGCCCCCGGACGGGGTGCATTGCGCGGATCAAGAAATCGAAACATGCGCATCTTGACGAAGTGATGACACGGTGAGTACCGTCTCACCATCTCTTTGGAAAGTTTCCTAACAGTTCGGGAGACGCCTTATGAAAAGATCGCTCCGCCGGGCCCTCTGGGCCGGTGCCGTGGTCGCCGTGACCGTCGCGGCGGTGCCGGTGACCACCGCGTTCGGCGCCGGCAGTGTCACCACCACGTTCACCAGAGCACAGGACTGGGGGACCGGTCACGAGACGAAGGTGACGGTCACCAACGGGTCGAGTGCCACCGTCGCCACCTGGCGCATCGAGTTCGACCTGCCGTCGGGCACCACCATCAGCAGCTCCTGGGACGCCGACGTGACAAGCAGCGGCAACCACTACGTCGCGGTCAAGAAGAGCTGGGCCGGTGGCCTCGCCCCGGGTGCCTCGTTCAGCTGGGGTTACAACGGCACCGGCGCCTACAAGGCACCGCTCAACTGCACTGTCAACGGCGCACCCTGCGGTGGCGGCACCCCGACCAGCCCGCCGACCACGAGCGCGCCGACCACGGCCCCGCCCACCACGGCCCCGCCCACCACCGCGCCACCCACCACGCCACCTCCGACCACCACCCCGCCGACCACCGGCGGCAAGAAGGTCGTCGGCTACTTCGCCGAGTGGGGCGTCTACGGGCGCAACTACCACGTCAAGAACATCCAGACCAGCGGGTCCGCCGCCAAGCTGACCCACATCCTGTACGCCTTCGGCAACACCACGGGTGGCCGCTGCACCATCGGTGACAGCTACGCCGACTACGAGAAGGCGTACACCGCGGCGGACAGCGTGGACGGCGTCGCCGACACCTGGGACCAGCCGCTGCGCGGCAGCTTCAACCAGCTGCGCAAGCTCAAGCAGCTGAACCCGCACCTCAAGGTGATCTGGTCGTTCGGCGGCTGGACCTGGTCCGGCGGCTTCACCCAGGCCGCGCAGAACCCGGCCGCGTTCGCCGAGAGCTGCTACAACCTGGTCGAGGACCCGCGCTGGGCGGACGTCTTCGACGGCATCGACGTCGACTGGGAGTACCCGAACGCCTGCGGTCTGAGCTGCGACACCAGCGGCCCGAACGCGTTCAAGAACGTGATCGGCGCGCTGCGCTCGAAGTTCGGCTCCAACGCCCTGGTCACCGCCGCCATCACGGCGGACGGCAGCAACGGCGGCAAGATCGACGCCACCGACTACGCCGGCGCCATCGGCAACCTCAACTGGCTGATGCCGATGACCTACGACTACTTCGGCGCGTTCAACGCCCAGGGCCCGACGGCGCCGCACTCCCCGCTCACCTCGTACACCGGCATCCCGCAGCAGGGCTTCAACTCCGACGCGGCGATCCAGAAGCTCAAGAGCAAGGGCGTCCCGGCAAGCAAGCTGCTGCTCGGCATCGGCTTCTACGGCCGGGGCTGGACCGGTGTCACCCAGGCCGCACCGGGCGGCAGCGCCACCGGCGCGGCACCGGGCACCTACGAGGCGGGCATCGAGGACTACAAGGTCCTCAAGAACACCTGCCCCGCCACCGGCACTGTCGCCGGCACCGCGTACGCCAAGTGCGGCAGCAACTGGTGGAGCTACGACACCCCGTCGACGATCAACGGCAAGATGACGTACGCGAAGAACCAGGGCCTCGGTGGCGCGTTCTTCTGGGAGCTCTCCGGTGACACCAGCAACGGCGAGCTCATCGGCGCCATCAAGGGCGGTCTCGGCTGAGTCGGAGGCCGGCGCACCACCTACCCGGCGGGGAGGGGCCCGCACCGCCCCTCCCCGTCCGTGATCCGACGGCCCGGTCGACGCCAAGCGTCGACCGGGCCGCCGTCGTTGGGGTCCGGTCGGCTCGATGTGGCAGACTCGCGGCTCGGCAGGTCCCGATCTCACAGTCGACGGAGGTGGTCATGCGTCCGACCCACCGCAGGCTGGCGGCGACCGCCGCCGGGCTGGTGCTGCTGCCGGTCGCCCTGGTCGGCTGCGGGATCGGCGACGACGCCAAGGACGAGCCGCCGGCCAAACCCGAGCGGGCCCCCGCCGAGGAGGCCGCCGCCCGCTCCCGGGAGCGCGTGCAGGCGTACCTCGACGCGATGACCGCGAAGGACGTCGCCGCCGGCCGGAGTCAGCTCTGCGCCCTCCTGCACGACGGCTTCGACCTGGCCGCCACCGGCCCCAACGGCGACTTCGCCGATCACTTCCAGGTGCCCGAGGCGGCCATCACCGACATCCGGTCCGGTCCGCTCGGCCAGGAGGTGAGCGTCTCGGTCTCGGTCACCGCCGGCAAACGCACAGTCGCCCGGCCGTTGGTGTTCACGGTGACCCGACAGGGCGGCGACTGGTGCATCGCCGGGGAGTCGCCGGGCGGTGACCCGCCCGCCAACCCGACGCCGAACGGAGTCACCCCCGCCCCCGCGTCCTGACCGGCGTCCGGCGCGTTGATCTCCCATCTGCCGGAACCGTCCCCCTCGCCGCCCGGGCACTCCGAGCGTCGCCGTACGCTTTCTGTCATGCGCCATGAGTGGCATCAGCTGAGCCATCCCGCGGTGGGCAGCCCGGGCCTGCAGACCAGTCGACCGACTGTCGACTCCGCCGAGGACGCCGCGCTCGGTCTGGACCGATGGCGGGAGTTGCCCCGCGAACAGATCCCGCCGTGGTCCGACCCGGCGGCCGTCGCGGCGGTCTGCAAGGTCCTCGACACCGTGCCGTCGGTCGTCGCGCCCTACGAGGTGGACCAGCTCCGGCAGAAGCTCGCCCTGGTCTGCGAGGGCAAGGCGTTCCTGCTGCAGGGCGGTGACTGCGCGGAGACGTTCGTCGACAACACCGAGAGCCACCTGCTGGCCAACGCCCGCACCCTGCTCCAGATGGCGATCGTGCTCACCTACGGCGCGTCGCTGCCGGTGGTCAAGGTCGCCCGGGTCGCCGGGCAGTACACCAAGCCCCGCTCCCTGCCCACCGACGCACGCGGCCTGCCCGCCTACCGCGGCGACATGATCAATTCGCTGGAGGCCGACCCGGCCGCCCGGGTCGCCGACCCGCAGCGCATGATCCGGGCGTACGCCAACTCGGCGGCGGCGATGAACATGCTCCGGGCGTACCTCGCCGGTGGGCTCGCCGACCTGCACGCCGTGCACGACTGGAACAAGGGCTTCGTGAAGACCTCCCCGGCGGGGGAGCGCTACGAGGCGATCGCCCGGGAGATCGACAGGGCGCTTGCCTTCATCCGGGCCTGCGGGATGACCGACGACGAGGCGCTGCGGACCGTCACGCTCTACTGCTCCCACGAGGCACTCGCCCTGGAGTACGACCGGGCGCTCACCCGGGTTTCCGACCGCCGGGCGTACGGGCTCTCCGGGCACTTCCTCTGGATCGGCGAGCGCACCCGGCAGATCACCGGCGCGCACATCGACTTCATCTCCCGGATCGCCAACCCGATCGGCGTCAAGCTCGGCCCGACCACCTCCCCGGACGAGGCGATCGAGCTGTGCGAGAAGCTCAACCCGGACAACATCCCCGGCCGGCTCACCCTGATCAGCCGGATGGGCAACCACCGGGTCCGCGACGCCCTGCCGCCGATCGTCGCCAAGGTCACCGCCGCCGGTGCGAAGGTGGTCTGGCAGTGCGACCCGATGCACGGCAACACGCACGAGTCGTCGAACGGCTACAAGACCCGGCACTTCGACCGCATCGTCGACGAGGTGCTCGGCTACTTCGAGGTGCACCGGGGGCTGGACACCCACCCCGGTGGCCTGCACGTCGAGTTGACCGGCGAGGACGTCACCGAGTGCCTCGGCGGTGCCCAGGGCATCGAGGACCTCGACCTGCCCGACCGGTACGAGACCGCCTGCGACCCCCGACTGAACACCCAGCAGTCGTTGGAGTTGGCGTTCCTCGTGGCGGAGATGCTTCGTGGCTGAGGTTGCGAGACCCGCGACCGGCAGTCGAAAGGATGACAATGGCTGAGCTGTTCGTGGACCTGCGGTCCGACACGGTGACCCGACCCACCGCCGGAATGCGGGAGGCGATGGCCACCGCCGAGGTCGGTGACGACGTCTACGGCGAGGACCCGACAGTCAACGCGCTGGAAGCCGAGGTCGCCGCGCTGTTCGGGCACGAGGCGGCGCTGTTCGCCCCGAGCGGGTCGATGGCCAACCAGATCGCCCTGCAACTGCTGGTGTCGCCCGGCGACGAGCTGCTCTGCGACGCCGACGCGCACGTGGTCACCTACGAGATCGGCGCCGCTGCCGCGTACGGCGGCATCTCCTCGCGGACCTGGCCCGCGGTCGGCGCGGACATCGACCCGGAGCGGGTGGCCGCGATGGTCCGACCGGACGGCTACTTCGCCGTCCCCACCCGGGCGATCGCCGTCGAACAGACCCACAACCGCGGTGGTGGCGGGGTGATCCCGCTGGCCACTCTGCGGGACCTGCGCGAAGTCGCCGACGACGCGGGCGTCGCGTTGCACTGCGACGGCGCCCGGATCTGGCACGCGCACGTCGCCGACGGGGTGCCCCTGATCGAGTACGGCCGGCTCTTCGACACGCTGTCGGTGTGTCTCTCCAAGGGCCTCGGCGCTCCGGTCGGCTCGCTCGTGGTGGGCAGCGCGGAGAAGATCGCGCAGGCCCGGATGATCCGTAAGCGGATGGGCGGCGGCATGCGGCAGGCCGGCATCCTCGCCGCCGCCGGCCGGTACGCTCTCGCGCACCACATCGATCGGCTGGCCGACGACCACGCGCGGGCGGCCCGGCTGGCCGAGGCGGTGGCGCCGTTCGGCGTGCTGGCCACCACGGTCCGCACCAACCTGGTCGCCCTGGACCTGACGAAGCACGCCCTGGACGCGCGTGCCCTGGCCGCCGCCGCGCGGGCCGAGGGTGTCCTCGTCTCGGTGCTCGGCCCCCGCACCGCCCGCCTGGTCACCCATCTCGGCCTCGACGACGCGGACATCGACCGCGCGGTAGCGGCCCTGCCCCGCATCCTCGCCGCGTCCTGACCTCCGGCCGGCGACCGACCACCACCCGGTGATCAGGAGGTTCGGGTCAGTTTCCGGCCTCCGGACGACGCAGCCCTCCTGATCACCGAGGTGGGGTCAGGAGGGTGGCGGTCAGGCGGGTGGGGTGAGGCGGGTCAGGGTGGCGATGTCGGCGGCGTGGCCCAGCTGCTTCTCGCTCGGGGTCTCCACCACGATCGGGACGCCCGCGGTGGCGGGGTGGGCCATCAGCTCGGCGAAGGCGGGCTCACCGATGGTGCCCTTGCCGATGTTCTCGTGCCGATCCCGGGTGGAGCCGCACAGATCCTTCGAGTCGTTGGCGTGGATCAGCCGCAGCCGGTCCGCGCCGACAGTGGCCACCAGGGTGTCAAGCGTCGCCGTCATGCCGCCCTCGGCCGCCAGGTCGTGGCCGGCGGCCCAGGCGTGGCAGGTGTCGAAGCAGACCCCGAGCATGGGGTGCCGGTCCACCGCGTCCAGGTACGGCCCGAGCTGCTCCACCCGGGACGCCAGTGACCGGCCGCCACCGGCGCTCGGCTCGACAAGCAGCATCGGCCCGCCGGCATCGGCGGCCCAGTCGAGCAGCGGCAGCAACTCCCGGCGGACCTGTCGCATCGCCGTCTCGGCGTACCCTTCGTCCACCGCACTGCCGGCGTGGAACACCACCGCCCGCGCGCCGGTCGCGACGCCCCGACGGAGGGCGTGGGCCAGGGTCTGCGCCGACTTCTCGACGGTCGCCGGGGTGGGCGAGCCGAGGTTGACCAGCAGCGAGGCGTGGATGAACGCCGGGATGCCCCGCTCGGCGCACCCGTCGCGGAACAGGGCGTCCTGCCCGGGGTCACCGTTGGGCAGCGCCCAGCCCCGGGAGTTGGAGACGTAGACCTGGATCACCTGGGCGCCTGTCGCGTCGGCGTACGGCAGGGCGGCCTTGGCCAGCCCACCCGAGGTCGGTGTGTGCGCGCCCACCGGACGCGAGGTGGCCGCCGACATCAGAAGCACGTGAGGGTGACCGGGGTGCCCGGCGGCACCTGCGAATTCTCGCCCGGGATCTGGATCCGGACTACGGCGTTCGGGTTGACCGCGACCGTCACCGGGAAGCCCTGACTCTCCAACGCCTGCTTGGCCTGCTGGCACGGCAGGTCGATCACCCGGGGTACGACGACCGCGGCCGGGCCCTTGCTGACGTCCACCTTGACCTGGGTGCCCTTCTCCACGCCGGCGCCGTCGGCCGGGCTCTGGCCAAGGATCTCATCCCTGGGTTTGTCGGAGTCCTTGTAGGTCTCCGCAAGCACCAGGTTGAGCTGGGCCAGCGCGGCCCGCGCCTCGTTGAGGTTCTTACCGACCAGGTTCGGCACCGTCACCGGTGCCCGGCCCCGGCTCAGAATGAGGGTGATCTTCGCGCCGGGTTTGACCTCGGTGCCCACCTTGGGGGAGGTGTCCAGCACGACTCCGGCCGGCAGGTTGTCGTCGTAGCGGGCGGCGCCCTTCGCGACCACCAGCTTCACGTTCGCCAGGTCCGCCTCGGCGAGCTCGAACTCCTTGCCGATCACGTCCGGGACGGGGAAGCGTTCCGGGCCGAGGGAGAGGGTCAGGGTGATCGTGCCACCCTTGACGATCTTGGTGGTGGACGCCGGGCTCTGCCCCAACACGCTGTCCTTCGGGGCCTGCTCGTCGAAGCGTGGCTCGCCGTACTTCAGGGTGAGCCCGGCGCGGTCGGCCCGCGCCTGCGCCTCGGCCTTGCTCAGGCTCACCAGCTGCGGGGCGTCCGTGTAACGGCCGACGCCGAACCACCAACCCCCGATCGCGGCCACCAGGCCCAGCGTCACCACCACCGCCGCGACGGCCAGCCGGCCGCGCGGGCTCGCCAGCAGCGTGCCGCGCAGCGCCGCGAGCCGGGACAGCAGCCCCGCCGCCGCGGGTTCCGGAACGGCCCGTCGCCGACCCGGCCCCTGGCTGGCGCCCTCGGGCAGCCGCGCCCAGGCCGGACGGTCGGCCGGGCGGACGGTCGCGACCATCATGGTCGGCTGGGCGAGTGGCTCGCCGCTCACCGGGCGGAGCACCGCGGTGTGGCTGTTGGCGTCACCCAGCCGATCCCGGGCGATCTGCACCTCGGCCAGCAGTGCGCCGGCGTCGGCGGGCCGCGCGTTGGGATCACGCCGAGTGGCGCGTTGCACCAGGTCGTCGAGGACCGACGGTAGGCCGGGCACCAGCGTCGAGGGTGCCGGCACGTCCCGGTCGACGTGCTGCCAGGCGACGTCCACCGGGCGGTCCCCGTCGTAGGGCACCCGGCCGACAAGCATCTCGAACAGCACGATGCCGGCCGAGTAGACGTCGGTGCGGGGATCGGCACGGCCCTCGGTGACCAACTCCGGGGCGACGTACGCCACGGTGGCCATCAGCTGGTTGCCCTGTTCCTCGTCGGCGCTCGCCTCGACCGCCCGGGCCAACCCGAAGTCGGCCACCTTGACGACGCTGTCGACCAGATTGGCGACCCCGCCGGTGGGGGCCTCGGCGACCAGCACGTTCTCCGGCTTGACGTCGCGGTGCACCAGCCCGGACCGGTGCGCGGCGGCGATCGCGGCGAGCATCTGCTCGGTGATGGCCAGCGCCTCGTCCGGGTTGAGCCGGCGTCGCTCGGCCAGCACGTCGCGCAGCGTACGGCCGCGCACGTACTCCATCACCAGGTACGGCAGACCGGCGTGCGTGCCCTGGTCGTAGACCGCCACCACGTTCGGGTGGGTCAGCCGGGCGATGGTTTTCGCCTCGTCGGTGAACCGGGCCACGAAGTTGGCGATCCGGGCCCTGGCCTCGGGGGCCTGGGTCGGATGAATGATCTTGACAGCGACGGTGCGCTCGAGGCGTTCGTCGGTGGCGGTGTACACGGTCGCCATGCCACCACGGGCCACGCGACCGCGAATGCGGTAGCGCCCGTCGATAAGCGAGCCAAGCAACGTGTCGGCGACCTGAGTGTCCATCGGCAGGGAGTCTATGTGTCCAGGGGGTGAAGGTTGAACCGGATGCTACAGCCGGACGCCGAACGGGTCCGCCCCGCTGCGCTCGCCGCTGCCTGATCCGCAGGTCGCGGCGCTCAGGAGAGTGGGCTCCGCCCGGTCGTACGGGGTGCCGGTGGCCCGTCGCCACTGTGGCGTGGCAGGGTGGTCGGGTGACCGAACCCGTACCCGACCAGGCCGCGCCCAGCCTGGAGCTCGCCGGACCCGCCGACCCGGCCGGTTGGCTGACTCTGCCCGACGTCGCCGAGCGCCTCGACGTGTCGATCAGCAAGGTGCACCAGATGATCCGTGACCGGGAGTTGCTGGCGGTCCGCCGCGACGGCGTGCGCCGGATCCCGGCGGACCTGGTCGCCAACCAGACAGTGCTCAAGCACCTGCCCGGCGTGCTCAACCTGCTCGCCGACAACGGCTACGACGACGAGGCCGCCCTGCGCTGGCTGTACGAGCCGGACGGCACCCTCCCCGGTGGCACTCCGGCCTCCGCCCTCTCCGGCGACCAGGCCCGCGAGGTAAAACGACGAGCCCAAGCCCAAGCCTTCTAACCCCAACCCCCCTGCCCCCGCCCCCCACCCTCTGTTCGTCGATCATGAAGTTGTTGTCACGACACGCCGATGCGAGTGGCAATAACTTCATGATCGACGCGGGGAAAGGGGGGTGGGAGGGGGTGGGGGTGGGGGTGGGGGAGGGGAGCGGGGGTTAGTCGGAGCGGCGGGTTGCGGCTATGGCCAGGTCCACCAGGGCTTGGCGGGCCTCGGTGTCGAGATCGACAGCGGTCAGCGCCGCGAGCGCGGCGTCGGTGAGCGTCACGATCCGCTGCTCGGTGCGGGCCAACGCCCCGCTCGCCGTGATCAGCTCGCGGAGCCGAGCCACGCCCCGCTCGTCCAGTTCCGGATTGCCGAGTTGGCTGAGCAGCAGCTCGCGGCCGGCTTCGTCGGTGGTCTCCACGGCCGCCGCCACCAGGTAGGTGCGCTTGCCCTCGCGCAGGTCGTCCCCGGCCGGCTTGCCGGTCAGCCCCGGGTCACCGAAGACACCGAGCACGTCGTCGCGAAGTTGGAACGCCTCACCCAGCGGCAGCCCGTACGCCGAGTAGGCCGCCCGTACGTCGGCCGTCGCGTCGGCCAGCGCGGCACCGAGCAGCAGTGGACGCTCGACCGTGTACTTCGCCGACTTGTACCGGGCGACCTTGCTGGCCCGTTCCACCGAGGTGTCGCCGGTGGCCTGCGTCAGCACGTCGAGGTACTGTCCGACGGTGACCTCGGTGCGCATCTCGTCGAAGACCGGCCGGGCCCGCGCCAACGACCACAGGTCCAGCCCCGCGGAGTGCAGCAACTCGTCGGACCAGACCAGGCACAGGTCGCCGAGCAGGATGGCGGCGGCGTCGCCGAAGCCGTCCGGGTCACCACCCCAGCCGGCCTCCCGGTGCCGTGCGGCGAACCGCCGGTGCACCGCGGGCTCGCCGCGTCGGGTGTCGGAGCGGTCCATCAGGTCGTCGTGGATCAGGGCGCTGGCCTGGACGAACTCCAGCGCGGCCAGGGCGGTGAGCACCTGGTCGCCGTCGAGCCCACCCGCGCCCCGGAAGCCCCAGTACGCGAATGCCGGTCGCAGCCGCTTGCCGCCCCCGAGCACGAAAGCCTCGATCGCCTCGGCCACCGGAGCCAGGGCGTCATCGACGGCGGCGAGCCGCACCCGTTGGCCGGTCAGGAACTCGCTGAGGGCTTTGTCGACCCGCTGCCGTAGGCCGGCACGGTCGACGGGAGATACGGGAGCAGCGTGGGTCACGCACCGACGCTAGCGGGTCGCCGTGGTCCGTGCCGTACCGCCACGCATAGTCCCGTCGGTGCGACCAGGGCCGCTGCGCCCCGCCGGTCGCGTACCGGGCGTCGCCGGGCGGCCCGACCCGGGGGCGGTACGCGTCGCGCCGGTCCGGCGGGCGCCCGCGGCGGCCTCGGTGAGCGTCACCAGCGGCACGTCCAGGACCACGGCGAGCCAGCCGAGCCAGAACGCGCCGGGAACCCGACGCTGTCGTTCCCACCGGGACACCTCGTGTCGGCTCAATGTCGGCACCCCGGCCGCGGCGCACAACTCGGCGGCGGCGCGCTGCTGGCTCCAGCCACGGGCCAGCCGGCACCGGGCCAGCAGCGGGCCGAGCTGCGCCGGGCGCGGCGATCGGGGCGGGGTCATCGGTCCTCCTGGCGGGCGTCGGCGCGGTGACGACCCACCCGCCCCGATCGGACGGGACCGGCGTCACCGCGGGTAGCTGACCCCCACGCGGGACCTGGGCGCCGCCCCCGCCGCCCCTCCCACGCCACCCAGTTCTACCTCCGGGGTACGACGCCGTCCGCCCGCCGGACCCGACGGACGGTGCGGGAGGGGACCGCGAGGTGGAAAGCGTCTGGGCCGCTGTGGTGTCGCCCGCTAGAGTCGGGTCGTGGCGCTCGGTCTTCCCTCGGTACTCCCCAATCCCCAGCCGGCGATCGGGGAGCTCATCCGTGAGCGCCAGCCGACCTTCTCGTTCGAGTTCTTCCCGCCCAAGACCGAGGCGGGGGAGACGCTGCTCTGGCAGGCCATCCGCGAGTTGGAGTCGTTGCGCCCGTCGTTCGTGTCGATCACGTACGGTGCGGGCGGTTCGACCCGGGACACCACAGTGGCGGTGACCGAGCGGATCGCCACCGACACCACCCTGCTGCCGATGGCCCACCTGACCGCCGTCAACCACTCCGTGGCCGAGCTGCGGCACGTGATCGGCCGGCTCGCCGGGGTGGGGGTGCGTAACCTGCTCGCGGTGCGCGGTGACCCGCCGGGCAATCCGGGCGGCGAGTGGGTCCGGCACCCCGAGGGCGTCGACTACGCCGAGGACCTGGTCCGCCTGGTCCGTGACGCCGGTGACTTCAGCGTGGGCGTGGCGGCCTTCCCGTACAAGCACCCCCGCTCACCCGATGTGGCGAGCGACACCGCGCACTTCGTCCGCAAGTGCCGGGCCGGGGCCGAGTTCGCGATCACGCAGATGTTCTTCGACGCCGACGACTACCTGCGGTTGCGGGACCGGGTGGCCGCCGCCGGCTGCGACACCCCGATCCTGGCCGGGGTGATGCCGGTGACCCAGATCGGCACTATCGAGCGGTCCGTGCAGCTGTCCGGTGCGCCCTTCCCGCCGGCGCTGGCGGCCCGCTTCGAACGCGTCGCCGACGACCCGGAGGCCGTCCGCCAGCTCGGTGTCGAGCAGGCCAGCGAGATGAGCCGCCGACTGCTGGACGAGGGTGTGCCGGGCATCCACTTCATCACCCTCAACCGGTCCACAGCGACCCGCGAGGTCTGGCAGAACCTGAAGGTCGGCGCGCGGGTGTGAATGCTGGTCCTGCGACACCTGATGCCCGGCACGACGGTTGATCCGTGGTGGGCACACAGCTGAACTGGGACCAGTACGCCACGGCATGGGCGCGGTTGCACGGCGGGTTCGACCCGCGGGCCGCAGCCCCGGTGGTCCGCGCCTGGCTGCGGTTCGCGTACCACGTGGGGTACGTGCTGGGGCGGCTGCGGGTCAGCCCCACCGCGGTCACCGTGGCCGGGGTGCTGCTCTGTTTCTGCGTACCGCTGCTCGTCACCCGGCCCGGCGACGGGCCGTTCCTCGGCGCGTTGTTCGTGCTGCTCGCCGCTGTCGCGGACAGCGTCGACGGGGCGGTGGCGGTCGCCACCGGCCGCACCACCCGGCTCGGCTACGTCTACGACTCGGTCGCCGACCGGCTCGGTGAGGTGGCCTGGCTGCTGGCGTTCTGGCTGGTCGGCGCGCCGGGCGCGCTTGTCGTCGCGGGCGGCGCGCTGTCCTGGCTGCACGAGTACGTCCGGGCCCGGGCGGTCGCCGCCGGCATGCGCGACATCGGCGCGGTCACCGTCGGGGAGCGCCCCACCCGGGTCTCGGTGGCGCTGGCGGGCCTGGTGGTCGCCGGCTTGGCCGGGCTGATCGAGACGGACCTGGCCGCCGGCACCATCACCATGGCCACCGCGGTGTGGGTGCTGCTGGCCGGCTTCGGCCTCGGGCAACTGCTCTCCAGCATCCGGCGGGCCCTGCTCGACGCCGGCTGAGCGGCCGGGCCAGCGGCCGCCGCGCAGAAACCGTCGCCGGCTGAGCGGCCGGCGCGCTACCAGGCCGGGCCGATCTCGTCGGCGACGATCTGCGCGGACAGGGTCACCATCGGCAGGCCGCCGCCCGGATGGGTGGAGCCGCCCACCAGCCACAACCCGTGCGCCGGGCCCCGGTTGGCGGGGCGGAGCAACCCACCGGCGGTGCCGTAGATCGAACCACCGGGTGCGCCGGTCGCCGCGCCCAGGTCGGCGGGGGTGCGCACCTCGCGGAACAGCAGCCGGTCGCGTACGTCCACGCCGCGCCGCGCCAGCACCTCCAGGATCCGGTCGGCGTACGCGTCGGCGAGCCCCGGACGTCGCCAGTCGACAGCACCCGCCGCACTGCCGTGGCGGGGTGCGTTCACCAGCACGAACCACGCCTCGTGTCCGGCCGGACGGACCATCGGGTCGTCGGCCACTGTGACGAACACCGTCGGGTCGACCGCCGGCCGGGCCCGTACGCCGCGGCCGGGGTTTCCGAAGACCGCGTCGAACTCCGCGTCGTAGTCGTCCGGGAAGAAGACGTTGTGGTGGGCCAGCCCGGTGCTGCCGGAGACACCGAGCAGCAGCACGAAACCGGCGAGGCTGCGGTCGGTGAGCCCGGCCAGCCGACCCGGGTGCGGCAGCAGGTCACGGTAGACGGTCAGCGCGTCCACGTTGGCCACCACCACGTCGGCGGGCACCGGCGCGGTGACACCGGCGAGGCGTACCCCGTGCACCCGGCCACCGGTGGCGTCGATCCGGGTGACAGTGGCGTCGGTCTGCACCACCACGCCGAGGTCCAGGCAGCGGGTCAGCAGCGCGTCGGCGAGGGTGCCCAGCCCGCCGCGCAGATACCAGCCACCGAAGGCCAGCTCGGCGTAGGGGACGGCGACAAGCGCCGCCGGCGCCCGGCGCGGGTCGGCGCCGGTGTAGGTGGCGTACCGGTCCAGCAGCATCCGCAGCCGCGGGTCGGACAGGTGCCCGCGGCCCAGGCCGCGCAGGGTGCGACCCGGGGCGATGGCGGCCAGGTCGCCGAGCCGCCAGGCCAGCGACGCGAGGTCGCGGGGTGAGTCGACGGTACGGCGCAGAATGTCGCGCTCGGAGGCCCGCCACACCCGTTCGGCGCGACGCCACAGCCGCTGCCAGTCGGCCGCCGCCCGGTCACCGAGGGCGGCCCCGATCCGGGAGGTGAACTCCACCGGGTCGGCGCACGAGTCAAGGGTCGGGCCGCCGCCGGGGAAGACGTGCCGGACGATCGGGTCCAGCGCGACCAGGTCCAGGTATTCGTCGAGCTTCGCCCCGGTCGCCTCGAACAGGTCGTGGAAGACCTGGGGCAGGGTGAGCAGGCTCGGCCCGGTGTCGAAGTGGAACGGGCCGGCCGGGGTGTCGTGCGCGTACCGACCGAGCTTGCCACCGACAGTGTCGGCGGCCTCGAAGACGGTCACCTGGTGCCCGGTGGCGGCCAGCCGGGCGGCGGTGGCGAGGCCACCCACCCCGGCGCCGACGACCACGATCCGCGCCATGCCGCGCCCTCCCTAGCTGACCGGACGGCCCCGCCAGGTCAGGCGGCGTCGCTTCCGCAGATGGTACGACCGCAGGGTCAACCAACCGAGGACCACGACCGACACGGGGTGTGCGAGCGCGTCGGGCCACCACCGGCCGCCGGTCGCCCGCGCGGTGAGCACCCGCCCGGCCACCCCGAGCAGGTAGCCGGCCAGGCCCACTGCGGCCACCCCCGGCGCGCCGGCCACCAGACCGGCCAGCGCGATCAGCGGCGGGGCGGTGTAGAGCAGCAGCAGCGCCGCCACCACTGCCGCCGCCGCGCCCGGGTGCCCGAACGACGCCCAGAGCGACTTCGAGTACCCGTCGCGCAGTTGCGGCCAGTCGTCGTACATCCGGCAGGTGGCCAGGCGCGAGCCGTCGGCCAGGGCGATCCGCCCACCGGCCCGCTTGACCGCCCGGGCCAGCTCGACGTCCTCCAGGATCTTGTCGGCGACCGCGGCGTGCCCACCCGCGGTGGTGTAGCCGGCCCGGTCCAGCGCCAGGAACTGCCCGCCCGCCGCGGCCAGTGACGGCCGCGCCGAGCGTTCCATCGCGCGCAGCGGCAGGAACGTCAACCAGAGCCACTGCAGCAGCGGCTGCACCAGCCGGTCGGCCGCCGTCGCCACCACGATCCGGGGGTACGGCGACAGCAGCGTCACGCGGGCGGCGCGCAGCTCGGTGACGGCCGCCGCTACCGCGTGCGGGGCGAGCACCACGTCGGCGTCGACGAAGACCAGCGCTGTGGCGTCCGGGTCGGCCCGGGTGGCCAACTGCCAGCAGGCGTGCGGTTTGCCCAACCAGCCCGGCGGTGGGGCGACCCCGGTGAGCAGCGTGACCCGGGGGTCGTCGCCGGCCACCGCGCGGACCACGTCGGCGGTGCCGTCGGTCGACCCGTCGTCGAGGACCACGATCCGCAGCCCCGGCACACCGCGTTGGGCGAGCAGGGCGCGCAGGCAGGGCGTGACCCGGGCGGCCTCGTCGCGCAGCGGCAGCAGCACGGCGACCGGCTCGTCGACCTCGTCGGGTCGGTCGGTGGGCCGGCGCAGCCATCCGGCGGCGTTGAGCCAGGTGTGCCCGGTCAGCGCGGCGACGGCGATCAGCAGGGCGAGCAGGACGGTCATCGGGTCGCGTCGACGCCGGGGCGGTGCGGCTGGTGGTCCTCCCGGCGGGAGTCCCGACCCCGGCGGGCCCGCAACAGGGTCACCGCCAGCGGGACGGCGGTCACCGACATGCCGGCGGCCCCCCAGAGCGCCGACGCGGGCAGGTCGAGGAAGACCGCGTGGGCCAGGATGCTGGAGAAGTACGTCCACAGGTAGAGCGCGACCATCGGGGCGTCCCGCCGGTCGGTGTGCGCGGCGGCCGGCCCGGCCAGCGGACGCAGGGCGCTCATCATCAGCACCGCGAAGAGCAGCCAGCCCAGGTAGTTGCTCACCGGAATGCCGGCCAGGCCGGGCAGTGCGGCGGTGACGTCGCGCCACCGCCAGTAGCCCTCGGCCACCATCTGCGGGTCGAGGAAGAGGTCCCAGGCGGCCAACCCCACGGTGGCCAGCGCGATCCGTCGTACCCACAGCCCGGCCGCCGACCCACCGCGGCCGGTCCGCGAGGCGCCGCCGCCGTTCGTCGCGCCGCTGCTGTTCGCGTCGTCGTCGGCCCGCGACGCGCCGCCGCCGGTGAGCCGGACCGCCGCCAGCCAGGCCGGCCAGGCCATCCAGGTCCAGGCCAGCGGAATGATCAGCGGCACGCCGGCCAGTTTGGGACCCAGCTCGCCGGAGTAGTCGTAGCTGCCGAACGGCACACCGGTGGCCACCCCGATCGCCTCGATCGCGAACCCACCGCCGGTGGCCACCGCCACCAGCGCCGCCGCGACCCGCGGGCCCCGGCTGAGCAGCGCGTGACCCACCGAGAGCAGCCACCCGAGCACGACTGTGGCCACGGTGAGCCCGGCCCTGGTGGCACCGGTGGTGAGCGGGTAGCAGATCTGGGCGAGCACCAGGACGGCGAGCAGCGTCCAGGAGATCCGTCGGGTCATGACGCCGGTGGCTCGAGCGGCAGGTCCCGACCGAGTACGCCGAACGGTCGTTCGTCACCGGGGAAGTGGAAGTTGCGCAGCACGTCGACGAAGCCGAAGCGCCGGTACAACCGCCAGGCCCGCGAGGTCTGCTCGTCGGCCTCCGGGGTGGACAACAGCGTGGTGTCGCCCTCGGCCATGCCGAGCAGCGCGCGCAGTTGGCCGGTGCCCAGACCGTGCCCCTGGGCCGGTGGCCGTACGTGCAACTCGACCACCTCGAAGCAGTGGGTGAGCCAGCGCTGGCGGGTCGGGGCGTCCAGCGCCCGGTGCACCTGGTCGTGCCACCACTGACCGGCGGCGCCCAGATAGCCGTAGCCGAAGCCGGCGAGGTGACCCTCGCTGGTCAGACTGGCGACCGCCCGGAAACCCGGCCGGCGGACGTGGGTGGCGATGTAGCCGCGCCGGGCCTCCAGCAGGTCGGTGCGGTATCCCATCGCCTCGCCGTAGACGGCCACCACGTCGTCCAGCCGCCGGACGAGATCGTCCGACGTCCAGCGCACCAACCTCATGCCCGTCCACCCTTCACCGTTTCCGGACCACCGTCGGCGGCCCATCCGAGCACCGACCGGTCACCGACCACGTCGCGCACCTCGAACCGGGCGAACAGCTCCTCGGCGTACCAGCCCGCGATGGGGGTTCGCATGATCGCCGCCCGATGCTCCGGGTGACGGTACGCGAACGCCACCAGGTCTGTCGGGTCACGCCACACGCTCACCGTGCCCTGCCAACCCAGCGGTGCCTCCCCGACCCCGAACCGGGCCAGCAGGCCGGGCGCGTCGCGCAGGGCGGCGGCCACCGGGGGGACCGCCCGCCAGAAGGTGGCCGCCCGGCGGACCCGCAACCGGGCCCGGGTCAGCGCCAGCACCGGGCCGGTGACCCGACCGCCGGCCGGGTCGCCGAACGGCAGCTGGCCGGACCACTCGCCCCGGCTGGTCAGCGGGCGCAGGTCGATCCGGGCCCGGGCGCGGGCGATGCCGGCCCAGGCGCGGCCGACCGGCGAGTCGTCGAAGCCGGCCGCAGCGGCGGGGGAGTCCCAGACGGTGAGCGCCGCCCACCGGGTCAGGTCGGCGTCGCCGGGGCCGAAGCCGGTGCCGGTCCCGGTGCCCAGCAGCTTGCCGAACCGGACGCCCGGAAGGGCACGCAGCCGGCGTGGATCCACCGCCATCCGGGTCAGCGCCCGGGGCAGCGCGCCGGGGGAGGTCCGCCAGACGTGCAGCGTGACCAGCTCCGGTACGGCGCTCGCGTCACCGCGCGGCGGCGGTGCGAGCGCCTCGCCGCTGTCCCCGCTGGTCCGCTCGCTCACGCCACCTCGGCCGGGCTGCCGGCGGTGACCCGCAGCAGCTCGGCGTAGGTGGTCGGGAAGACCGCCTGCGGTACGCCGCCCGCGGCCCAGATCTCGGGGTACGTCGCCAGTGCCGTGTCCACCAGGGTGCGCAGCGGGTGCGGGTGCCCGAGCGGGGCGACTCCGCCGATCGGCTGCCCGGTGTGCGTCCGGACGAACTCCGGGGTGGCCCGGCGCAGCCGGGTGACCCCGATCGACGCGGCCAGGCCGGCGGTGTCCACCCGGTGCGCGCCGGAGGTGAGCACGAGCAGCGGCGCGTCGTCCGCGATGAAGATCAACGAGTTGGCGATCTGGCCGACCTCGACATCGAGTGCCTCGGCGGCGGCTGCCGCGGTGGGCACCGCGTCGGGCAGCAGGCGGATCGTGCTTGGCGCACCGGTGCCGTCGAGCGTGCCGGCGGCGGTGAGCGCGTCCTGCACCGCCCGTACGTTCGGGTGTGGCTGCATCCCGCCATTCTTCCCGGTCCGCTGGTGCGCGGTTCAGCCGGCCGGCAGTTACCCGCGCGGCGGGAGCGCGTCCCCGGTCGGGCGGGTCACACGTTGCATTTTCGTCGGCGGGGAGGTGTACTGTCAGCAGCAGTTAGAACGAGTGTTCGATTGCCTCGAACGTCCGTTCCAACCAGCCGGAGTGCGGCGTTTCGCGGCGCCAACTCCGGGCGGTGCGGCGCCGCGGGCCGCACCTGGGTTTCCGGGCAGTCGCGAGCCTGGTCCCGACAGGCAGGAGCGTCGCCCGCCGCCCACGACCCCCGGGCAGCGGGCGACGCACCCGCCGGTACGCCGGCCGGGTGTGGTGTGGGGAAGCGTCCACACCCGGCCGGCCACACCCGGTGCGTCTTCCTCCGCACCACCCGACCTCGGCGTCTCGTCGGTGGCATCAGCCGCCGCAGTGACGCCTCGGCCACGTGGAGGAGAGACATCCATGCCGACCAACCCGGCTCAGGCACCGACGGTGCCGGCGCACGTGCTGCCGCACCGCACCCCCGTCCAACTCCTCACGTTGGCCCGCCGTGGGCTGGTCGAGGCCGGCCAGACCCGACCCGACGGCCTGCGTTACGCGGCTGCCCACCTGGCGGCGCTGCGGGCGGCGGCTGCCCTGCTCGCCGCCCGGGCCCGGCCCGCGCCGAGTCGTCGCAACCGGATCACCAGCGTCTGGGTCCTCCTCTGCGCCGTGGCGCCGGAGCTCGACGAGTGGTCCCGCTTCTTCGCCGCCGGGGCCAGCAAGCGCGCCGCCGCCGAGGCGGGCATTCCCCGGGTGGTCAGCGCCCGGGAGGCCGACGACCTGCTCCGCGCCGCCGAACAGTTCGTCACGGTGGTGGAGGCCGCGCTCGGCGTGGCCCACCAACCGACGCTGGACGGCCGCGCCGCCTGATCCCGCCGTGCCACCGGCCGTCCCGCGGGGGGAGCCGGGCGGCCGGTGGCACGGCGAGCCGGTCCGGAATGTGATCCACAGCAGCAGCAGTAACGACGGGGGGTTGGTCCAATGGCGGGCCGCATGGTGGTCGGTTCCGCCGCACTTGCCGATCTGGTGCGCCCGGCGAGCGCACCCGACCCGGTCGGTGGTCATCGGGTGCTGCCGGTGGCGCCCGAGCTGACCGGTCTGCTGCCCAACCGGGGCCTGCGTCGGGGGAGCACCATCGCCGTTGCCGCCGGCCAACCCCAGCGCAGCGGCGGCACCTCGTTGATGCTGGCCCTGCTCGCCGAGGCGTCCCGGGCCGGATCGTGGTGCGCCGTGGTCGGTGTGCCGACGTTCGGTGCGGGTGCGGCCGCTGAGCTGGGCATCGCCCTGGACCGGTTGGCCCTGGTGCCCAATCCCGGCCCCGAGTGGGCCACAGTGGTCGCCGCACTGATCGACGGGGTGGACGTCGTGGTCACCACAGTGCCGGCCACGGTCTCCGCCTCGGTCGCCACCCGGTTGGCCGCCCGGGCCCGGCAGCGCGGCAGCGTGCTCGTCCCGTACGGCCGGTGGGACGGCGCGGACGTGACACTGCGGGTGGTCCGGGGAGTGTGGGAGGGGCTCGGGCAGGGCCGGGGGCGGCTGCGTCGCCGGGAGGTCACCGTCTCGGCGCGCGGGCGCGGGGCGGCGGCCCGACCCAAGGAGATCAAGGTCTGGCTCCCGGGTGACGAGCTGACCCGGGTCATTCCCGGCCCGGTGCGCCCGACCGTGGGCCGACCTGCCGCACCGCTTGCCCTGGTCGGTCGGGGGTGACCGGTACGCCGCCACGCACCCTGCTGTTGTGGTGCCCGGACTGGCCGGTGCTCGCCGCCGAGATCGTCGACGGGGTGCCGGCGACCGGGCCGGTCGCCGTGCTGCACGCCAACCGGGTGGTCGCCTGCTCCGAGCGGGCCCGGGCCGAGGGGGTACGCCGAGGTCTGCGCAAGCGGGAGGCGCAGGGTCGCTGCCCGCAACTCACAGTGGTGGAGTACGACCCGGGCCGGGATGCGCGGGCGTTCGAGCCGGTGGTCGTCGCGGCGGAGGAGCTGGTCGCCGGCGTGGAGGTGGTCCGTCCGGGTGCCTGCGCGGTGGCCGCCCGCGGGCCGGGCCGTTACCTCGGCGGCGAGGAGGCGGCCGCCGAGCGGATCATCGAGCACGTCGCCCAGTCGTGCCTGGTGGAGAGCCAGGTAGGCATCGCCGACGGGGTGTTCGCCGCCGGGTTGGCCGCCCGCGCCGGCCGGGTGGTGGCACCGGGCGGGACACCGGAGTTCCTGGCCGGGTTGCCGGTCGAGGCGCTCGGCCGGTCGGCGTTGGCCGACCTGCTGCGTCGGCTGGGAGTGCGTACCCTCGGCGACTTCGCCGCGTTGCCGGCCGGCGACGTGTTGGCCCGGTTCGGGTTCGACGGAGCGCTGGCCCACCGGCTCGCGGCCGGGCGCGACCACCGTCCGCTTGCCGTCCGGCAGCCACCTACCGACCTGACGGTGACCGCCGGGTACGACGAACCGATCGACCGGGTCGACGCGGCCGCGTTCGCGGCCCGCGCGCTGGCCGAGCAGCTGCACGAGGGGCTGGCCGGGCACGGGCTGGCCTGCACCCGGCTCGGCATCGAGGCGGTCACCGAGCACGGTCAGGAGCTGCACCGGGTGTGGCGCCACGATGGCCTGCTCACCGCCGCGGCCATCGCCGACCGGGTGCGCTGGCAGCTCGACGGTTGGCTCTCCGGCAGCAGTGGCCGTACCGGCGCCCGCCCGGCCCGGCCGACGGCCGGCATCATCCGGTTGCGGTTGGTCCCGGACGGGGTGATCGCCCAGGCCGGTCTACAGGCCGGCCTGTGGGGGGAGGCCGGCGAGGAGCGGGAACGGGCTCACCGGGCGTTGAGCCGGGTGCAGGGCATCCTCGGCCCGGAGGCGGTGGTCACCGCGGTGCTCGGCGGTGGTCGCTCCCCGGCCGACCAGGTGCGACTGGTGCCGTGGGGCGACGAACGCCTCCCGGCCCGCCCCGGCCCCGCACCGCTGCCCGGCGAGCCGATCACCGGCGGTGCCGACCGGGTCGCCGGTGCCGGTCGGTCCGCGGACCGCGGTGGCGGAGCGGTTCCGCCGTGGCCGGGCCGGCTACCGGCGCCCGCGCCGGCGGTGGTGCTGCCCAGCCCGCTCGCGGCGACGGTGCACGACGCCGCCGGTGAGCCGGTGGTGATCAGCGCGCGGTTGGCGGTGAGCGCACCACCTGCCCGGTTGGTGGTCGGTGCCGGCCAGCCGACGGAGATCGTGGGCTGGGCTGGCCCGTGGCCGGTGGACGAGCGCTGGTGGGCGCCGGCCGAGGCCCGCCGTCGGGCCCGGTTCCAGGTCAGCCTGGCCGGTGGCGCCGCTCTGCTGCTGGCCGTCGAGGCCGGGCAGTGGCTGGTGGAGGCGATCTATGACTGAGTCGGTGCTTTCCAGGTCGGAGCCGGATGTCCCGACGAGCGACATGACCGTCGGGCACATGTGTGACTCTCCGGTATGTCGCTCGCCGGCGGATCCGGCCGTCGGGGTCCGGCCCGTCCCGAGGGCGGCTCGATGAGCTTCCACAACCCGAATATGCCCTGGTCGGAGCTGGAGCGGGTGCTCTCCGGTCGGGGCGACGACAAGCGGGGGAGCCGGGGCGAGCGGCACCTGCACGTGGTGGACCCGCTCGCCGTGGACGCCGACGGGGGTGACTCCCCGGCGTGGAGCCGTAAGCGCCAGCAGTACGAGCCGCCGGCGCTGACCCGCCCGGACGGCGTGGTGCCCTACGCGGAGCTGCACGCGCACACCAACTTCAGCTTCCTCGACGGCGCCAGCCACCCGGAGGAGCTGGCCGAGGAGGCGGCCCGGCTGGGGCTCACCGCGCTCGCCGTCACCGACCATGACGGCTTCTACGGGGTGGTCCGGTTCGCCGAGGCGGCCCGCACGCTGGGCCTGCCGACCATCTTCGGCGCCGAGCTGTCCCTCGGGCTGCCCGGCCCACAGAACGGCGAACCCGACCCGCACGGCGCGCACCTGCTGGTGCTCGCGCACGGCCATGAGGGGTACGCCCGGCTGGCCACCACCATCGCCCGCGCCCAGCTCCGCGGCGGGGAGAAGGGCCGCCCGGTCTACGGGGAGCTGGAGGAGGTCGCCGCCGAGCTGCGTGACCACGTGCTGGTGTTGACCGGCTGCCGCAAGGGGCACGTGCCGGGCGCGCTGCTCACCGAGGGGGTGGACGCGGCGGCCCGCGAGCTGGACCGGCTGACCGCGCTCTTCGGCGCGGAGACGGTGGCGGTGGAGCTGACCGACCACGGGCATCCCGTCGACGCCGACCGCAACGACGCGCTCGCCGAGCTGGCCGCCGCGGCCGGGTTGCCGACGGTGGCCAGCAACAACGTGCACTACGCCAGCCCCGGCCGGCGTCGGCTGGCCACCACCGTCGCCGCCGTCCGGGCCCGCCGCAGCCTGGACGAGATCGACGGCTGGCTGCCCGCGGCGGCCACCGCCCACCTGCGCAGCGGCGCGGAGATGGCGGCCCGGTTCGCCGCGTACCCGGGTGCTGTGGCGCGGGCCGCCGAGTTCGGCGCCGAGCTGGCCTTCGACCTGCAACTTGTCGCGCCGCGGTTGCCGGCGTACCCGGTGCCGCCGGGGCACACCGAGATGAGCTGGCTGCGCAAGCTGACCGCCGACGGCGCGCGGGAACGCTACGGGCCGCCGCAGGCGCATCCGGCCGCGTACGCGCAGCTTGACCACGAGCTGAACATGATCGAGGAGCTGGGTTTCCCCGGCTACTTCCTGGTGGTCTACGACATCGTCGCGTTCTGCCGCGAGCAGGACATCTACTGCCAGGGCCGGGGCTCGGCGGCCAACTCGGCGGTCTGCTACGCGCTGCGTATCACCAACGTGGACGCGGTGCGGCACCGGCTGCTGTTCGAGAGGTTCCTCGCCCCGGAGCGGGACGGCCCACCGGACATCGACGTGGACATCGAGTCCGACCGCCGGGAGGAGGTGATCCAGCACGTCTACACCCGCTACGGCCGGGAGCACGCCGCCCAGGTCGCCAACGTCATCTCCTACCGGCCCCGGTCGGCGGTGCGGGACGTGGCCAAGGCGTTCGGTTTCTCACCCGGTCAGCAGGACGCCTGGAGCAAGCAGATCGACAGGTGGGGTTCGGTGGCCACTGTCGACGTCGAGGGCATCCCGGAGCAGGTGGTGGAGTACGCCAACGAGTTGCAGACGTTCCCCCGGCACCTGGGCATCCACTCCGGCGGCATGGTGATCTGCGACCGGCCGGTGATCGAGGTCTGCCCGGTGGAGTGGGGGCGGATGCCCGGGCGCAGCGTGCTCCAGTGGGACAAGGACGACTGCGCGGCTGTCGGCCTGGTCAAGTTCGACCTGCTCGGGCTCGGCATGCTCTCCGCCCTGCACTACGGCTACGACATGATCGGCGAGAGCCTCGACCTGGGTGACATGACCCTGGACGACCCGGAGGTCTACGACATGCTCTGCCGGGCCGACTCGGTGGGGGTGTTCCAGGTGGAGAGCCGCGCCCAGATGGCCACCCTGCCCCGGCTCAAGCCCCGCGAGTTCTACGACCTGGTGGTGGAGGTGGCGTTGATCCGGCCCGGCCCGATCCAGGGCGGTTCGGTGCACCCGTTCATCAGGCGCAAGAACGGCCAGGAGGAGGTGACGTTCGCGCACCCGTTGATGCGCAACGCCCTGGAGAAGACCCTTGGTGTGCCGCTGTTCCAGGAGCAGCTGATGCAGCTCGCCATCGACCTGGCCGGCTTCGACGCGGCCGAGGCCGACCAGTTGCGCCGGGCGATGGGCGCCAAACGGTCGGTCGAGCGGATGACCCGCATCGCCGACCGGCTCTACGCCGGGATGGCCGAGCGGGGCATCACCGGTGAGCTGGCCGACGACGTCTACCGCAAGCTCACCGCGTTCGCCAGCTACGGCTTCCCGGAGAGCCACGCGATGAGCTTCGCCTACCTGGTCTACGCAAGCTCCTGGCTCAAGCGCTACCACCCGGCGCCGTTCCTGGCCGCGCTGCTCAACGCCCAGCCGATGGGTTTCTACTCGCCGCAGACCCTTGTCGACGACGCCCGCCGGCACGGGGTGGAGGTCCGTCGCCCGGACATCAACGCCAGCGGGGCGTCGGCGGTGCTGGAATCCACAGCGGACACCCGGTGGGGCAGCGGGCCGGGTGAGCCACCGCACGCCTGGGGGCTGGGCGGCCCGGCGGTCCGGCTGGGGCTGTCCAGCGTGCGTACCCTCGGCGCCGACGTGGCCGAGCGGATCGCGGCCGACCGGGACTCCGGTGGGCCGTACCGGGACATGCCTGATCTGGTCCGGCGGGTCGGTCTCACCGCCGCGCAGCTGGAGGCGCTGGCCACCGCGGACGCCTTCTCCTGTTTCGGGCTGACCCGGCGGGAGGCGCTCTGGGCCGCCGGCGCGGCGGCCCAGGACCGGCCGGGCCGGCTGCCCGGCACGGTGACCGGCGCGGCGGCGCCCACGTTGCCCGGAATGGAGGCGGTGGACCGGCTGGTGGCCGACGTGTGGGCCACCGGGCTGTCGCCGGAGAGCCACCCGGCCCGGTTCATCAGGGGGCAGCTCGACGTGCTCGGCGCGGTGCCGATCGCCCGGTTGGGGCGGGTGGAGCCGGGGCAACGGATCCGGGTCGGTGGCATCGTCACCCACCGGCAACGTCCGGCGACCGCGGGCGGGGTCACCTTCCTCAACCTGGAGGACGAGACGGGGATGCTCAACGTCACCTGCTCGCCGGGGCTGTGGCAGCGCTACCGGCGGGTGGCCCGGACCAGCGCCGCGCTTGTGGTACGGGGGCGGCTGCAACGGCACGAGGGGGTGACCAACCTGGTCGCCGACCGGTTGGACGCCATTGATCCACCGGTGCGTCCCGCGTCCCGTGACTTCCGCTGATCGAGTGATCCACATTACGGTTTCCTGAGCCGTCGACCGGGAGACTCGTCCCGAGCGGGCAGAGCGGCCCGCGATCCGTAAGGGGGAAGACAGTGACGGGTAATCACGCGTACACCGGTGGAATCGCCAACGCCCGGCGGACCCGACTGGGCACCGGCTGGGTGCCGTCGCACCTCGCCGACCCCCGCGAGTACGAGGTGACGAACGGCCCGGTCGCGAACGAGCGCCGGTCCCGGGCGGAGGACGAGGCCGAGGGCACCGAGGCCTGACCGACCGCCGTACCACGCACCGAGCGGGCGTGTGGTGGGCCGGCCCGCCCGCCACACGCCCGCACCCTCAGCGGAGCGGGTGACTAGGCTCGTCCGGGTGGAGCAGACCCCAGGCCGGTTCGCCGGGCCGCCGCTGACCCCCCGTACCGCAGTGATCTGGTCGGTGCTCCGCGCCGAGTTGGAGCGGCGCGGCGACGCCGAACTGACAGTGCTCGACGTGGGCGGCGGCACCGGCGGTTTCGCCGTCCCGCTGGCCCGAGCCGGGCACCGCGTCACAGTGGTCGACGCCAGCCCCGACGCCCTCGCGGCGCTCACCCGCCGGGCCGCTGAGGCCGGGGTGGCCGACCGGATCGCCGCCGTGCAGGGCGACGGTGACGCCCTCGCCGGGCTGGTCGAGCCGGCCGGCGTCGACCTGGTGCTCTGCCACGCCGTGCTGGAGGTGGTCGACGACCCGACGCCTGTGGTGTCCGCGCTGGCCACCGCGTTGCGCCCCGGCGGCGCGGCAAGCGTCCTGGTGGCCGGCCGGGCCGCCGCCGTGCTGGGCCGGGCGATGAACGGGCACCTGGACGTGGCGACCGCACTGGCCGCCGATCCGGCCGGCACCGCCGGGGCACGCGACACGCTGCGCCGACGCTACGACGCCCCCGACGCCGCCGCGCTGCTCGCCGCCGCCGGGCTGGTCGTCGAGGAGATCCACGGGGTACGCGTCCTGGCGGACCTGCTGCCGGCCGCGGTCGCCGACGGGCAGCAGGCCGCGCTGGTGGCGCTGGAACGCGTCCTGGCCGCCCAACCGCCGTACCGGGATCTGGCCGCCCAACTGCACCTGTTCGCCCGCCGCCCGGCATGATCACCGCGCCGGATGGCCCGCCGACGCCGCTGGCGGTGCTCGGGCCGGACCACGGCGGCGGCCGGCTCGCCGAGGTGCTGCCCAGCGCCCTCGCCGTGCTGGGCGTGCCCGGCTCGGCCGACCCGCTCGGGCTGGCCCCCAGGCTCGCCGGGGTACGCCGGATCGCCGTGCTGCTTGTCGACGGGCTCGGCTGGTACCAACTGCCGACCGCCGCCCCGCACGCGCCGACGCTCGCCGGGCTCGCCGCGACGGTGGGCCGTCCGCTCATCGCCGGTTTCCCGTCCACCACCCCGACCAGTCTGGTGTCGCTGGGCACCGGCGTGCCGCCCGGCGCGCACGGGGTGCTCGGCTTCACCGTGCGGGTGCCCGGCACGGACCGGGTGCTCACCCACACCGACTGGGCCGGGGATCCGTCCCCGCTGACCTGGCAGCCGGTGACCACCCAGTTGGAGCGTGCCCGAGCCGCCGGCGTGACGACGACAGTGGTGAGTAGGCCGGAGTTCGGCGGCAGCGGGTTGACGCTGGCCGCCAACCGGGGCGGCGACTTCCGGGGCGCCGCCGGCGGGGACGCGGTGGCAGCCGCCATGCTGGCCGCGCTGGCCACCGGCGCCGGACCGACCCTGGTCTCCGGTTACCACGCCGACCTGGACCGGTACGGCCACGTCTACGGTGTCGACTCGGAACCCTGGCGGATCGCCGCCACCGAGGTGGACGCGCTCGTCGCCCGCCTTGTCGACGGTCTCCCGCCGGACGCGGCGCTGCTGGTGACCGCCGACCACGGCCAACTCGACATTCCCGCCGCACACCGTTTCGACCTGGACGCCGACCCCCGCCTGCGCGCCGGGATCCGGGTGGTCGCCGGGGAGGCCCGGGTGCGGTACCTGCACGTCGCACCGGGTGCGCTCGACGACGTGGTGGCGGCCTGGTCGACAGTGCTCGGCGCCGCCGCGCGGGTACGCACCCGCGACGAGGTGGTGGCCACCGGCTGGTTCGGTCCGGTGCCCGAGGAGCACCTGGGCCGGATCGGTGACGTGGTGGTGACCTGCAACGACACCTACGCGGTAATGGCCAGCCGGACCGAGCGGCCGATGGCGTCGAAGCTTGTCGCGTACCACGGGTCGGACACCGCGGCCGAGCTGACCGTGCCGCTGCTTGTCGTACGCGGCTGACCGGCGTGCGGTCTGGCCCGGTGGCGGCTGGTGGTGTCGTACCTCCGGGTTAACCTGCCGGGATGGGCCGCAGTCAGTCGTTGCCCCGGGGCGGTGATCCGCGCTTCGGGCCGGATGCCGACGACTCCGGCAGCCCGATCCTGCACGTCGACATGGACGCCTTCTTCGCCGCCGTCGAGGTGCGCCGCCGCCCCGAGCTGCGGGGCCGGCCGGTCATCGTCGGCGGGGTGGGGCCGCGCGGCGTGGTCAGCTCGGCCAGCTATGAGGCCCGCCGTTACGGCGTACGCAGCGCGATGCCGACCAGCCAGGCTCGGGCGCGCTGCCCGCACGCTGTCTATCTGCCACCGGAGTTCAGCGCCTACACGGCCGCCTCCCGGGCGGTGATGCAGATCTTCCGGGACGTCACCCCGCTGGTCGAGCCGCTCTCCCTCGACGAGGCGTTCCTCGACGTGCGCGGCGCCCGCCGACTCTTCGGCTCCCCGGCCGCCATCGCGCGGCTGATCCGCCAGCGGGTCGCCGACGAGCAGGCGCTCACCTGTTCGGTAGGGGTGGCGCCGAGCAAGTTCGTGGCCAAGCTGGGTTCCACCCGGGCCAAGCCGGACGGCCTGCTGGTGGTGCCCTCGGGGCAGGTGCTCGACTTCCTGCACCCGCTGCCGGTGGACGCGCTCTGGGGGGTGGGGGAGCGGGCCGCCGAATCGCTGCGCCGGCTCGGCCTGGCCACCGTCGGCGACCTCGCCGAAGCCCCCCTGGGCCTGCTCCGCAAGGCGGTCGGCGCGGCGTCCGCCGCCCACCTGCACGAGCTGGCCTGGGGACGGGACCCGCGCCGGGTCAGCCCCGAACACGTCGACAAGTCGATCGGCGCCGAGGTGACCTTCGACGTCGACGTGGCCGACCCGATGGAGATCCGCCGCGCGTTGCTCGCGCTCAGCGCCAAGGTCGGCGTCCGGTTGCGCGGCTCCGGGCAGGTCGGGCGCACCGTCGCCCTGAAGGTCCGGCTGGCCGATTTCCGGACCGTCAGCCGTTCCCGCACCCTGGATGTGCCCACCGACACCGCCCGCGAGATGTTCGACACCGCCTGGGCGCTCTACACCGCACTGGACCCGGGCGAGCGGATTCGACTCGTCGGTGTCCGGGTGGAGGGGCTCGCCCCGGCGCAGGGCGCGCCACGGCAGCTCACCCTCGGCGCGCCCGAGCGCGGTTGGCGGGAGGCGGAAGCTGCCGCCGACGCCGCCGCTGCCCGATTCGGGCGGTCCGTCATAGGTCCGGCCAGTCTGATGGGCGACCGTGACGCTCAACGAAAGGAAAATCCACAGCACCCGTAGGTCGTCCCGCTTTCCGACGCGCGACCCCCCTCGTAGACTTGCGGGTAAGCAGTCGGATGGCTGCCACGGTCTGTCGGCCCGAGTGGGCCCGACCAACGTGACCGGGGAGGAGTGCCGTGCCGCTCTCGGAGCACGAGCAGCGGCTGTTCGAGCAGATCGAGCGGTCGCTTGCCGAGGACCCCAAATTCGCCTCGGCCGTGCGCGCCAGCGATCCGCGCTTCCATGCGCGGCGTCGCCTGCTCGTCGCCGCCGGCGTCATCATCGCTGGCCTGGCTCTACTGGTCTACGGGGCGGTGATCAAGACTCCACCGCTGGCGGTGGCGGGCTTCGTCGTCATGCTGGCCTCGGCCGCGTACGCGGTCCAGTCCCACCGGCGAGCGCAGTCACCCGACCTGCACGTGGTGGGCGGCACGACAAGTCGTCGTCGTTCCCGCGGTGGTCGGTCCGGTCGCCGGTCGTCGCTGCTGGACCGCATGGAGGACAGGTGGCGGCAGCGCCCGGAGGGGCACCGCTGAGGCGGCCCCGCCGCTGAGGCGGGCCGAACGCCGCGATGAGCGGGTCGCCGGGCACGCACTCCCGGCGACCTTCGTCGTATCCGCGTGCCCAGTGCCGATCCGCGTGCCCAGTGCCGTATCCGCGTGTCCGGCGCTGCCGGGGTGCTGACCCGGTGCTGCCCGCTGGCGGGCGGGGCGGCGGTTGGTGCACCGCCACCCCGGCCCTCCCAACGGGCGTCGGTCAGCTGACCAGGTCAGCGGGCCCCTCGGTCCGCCAACAGCCGTCGAGGGTTCCAGCGCAGCAGCCGATACCGGGCTCGCCCGGTCAGCGCCACCATCCGGCCGGACGTGTCCGCCATGGTGGTCCGCCACCGCAGCAGCACCGACGGCGGCAACACGGCGGCGACCAGGCGGGTACGTCGGTCCGCCCGGGCGGCGAGCGCCCCACGGACCGCACGTAGCGCCGGCAGCAACCGCTCACCGGTGAGCGGGTCCCGGGCGTAACGGGCCCGCTCCTCTGCCTGGCCGAGCAGCAACGCCGACCCGGTCGCGGCCGTGTCGTCGCCGAGAGTGTCGCGGACCAGCCGGTCCGCGGTCGCCCGGGGCGTCTCGGTCAGGTCGACCGGGACCCGGAAGTCCACCATCGTGTCGAGCAACTCCGCCCAGGCCGCGTGCGCGTCCGCGCGGGCCCGGTCGGCGTCCACGCCGACCACCACCACCCGCGCCCCCGGCTCGCCACCGCCGGCAGCGGCGGTCACCGCGGCGCTCGCCGGTTGGCCACCCCGTCGGCGGCGCAGCGCCATCCGGCGCAGCGCGGGAATGGCGAGCAGGGCGAGCAGGGCCAGTAGGCCGGCCGTCCACCACGGCCAGACCGGTGGCTGTTCGGCAGGCCTGGTGCCGTCCAGGGACAGCCCGTCGTCGACGTCCCGGTCGGCGTTGTCGGGCCCGGCCGGACCGGCCGACGCCTCGGGGCCCGTGGGAGTGTCCGCGACGCCGCTGCCCGGGGTGGACGGTTCCGGCGCGTCAGTGTCCGGCGCCCAGGCCGAGCGGGTGGATCCCGGCACCCCGTACGTCGGGGTGGCGTCGAACGGCACCCAGCCGACCCCGTTGAAGAAGACCTCGGTCCAGGCGTGCAGGTTGAGGTTGGTGAGCGTGAACGTGTTGCCGTCGCGCTTGCTGCCGTTGGTGAACCCGAACGCCACCCGGGCCGGGATGCCCGCCGAACGGACCAGCCAGGCCATCGCGGCGGCGTACTGCTGGCAGTAGCCGACCTTGTTGGTGAGGAAGTTGACGATGTCCTGCCCGCTGCTGCCGCTCTCGGTGCTCAGCCGGTACCGGAACCCGTTGTCCGCAGAGAAGTGCCGGTAGATCGCCAACACCCGGTCGTAGTCGGTGCGCTTGTCCTGGGTCAGTCCCTTGACCAACTCCTCCACCTCGGGCACCGACCCGGGGGTGGCGGTCATCTGCCGGCGGACCGGGTGCTCGGTCGGCAGCGGTTGGGTGCTCCGCAGCGTCGCCGGGGTGTACGTCGAGCGGACATAGTCGAAGGAGTACTTGCGGCCCCGGGAGTTTTCCCGGTTGGAGAAGATGACCTGCTGGTTGGAGTCGTAGAGCCAGTTGCCGCTGAGGTCGTCGGTGTTCACCGGCTCGGCGTACACCGGCATGAGCGACATGCTCAGGCTCTTGGTGACCTCGACGGTGGCCCGGTAGGTGGTCTGCTGCACGCCCGGGCGGGCCCGCTCGGCCGGGTCGGGCAGGTCCCGGTTCGCCGGCTGGCCGCTCGGGTTGCGGGCCTGGAAACCGGTCGGACGCAACTCGTCGGCGACCGCGTAGCGCAGGTAGAACGGGTCGGGCTCCGATGTGGTGACCTTGACCAGGTCGGCCACCTGGGACTGGTTGAGCTGCCCGGCGAGCGAGGCGAACAGGTCGATCCGACCGGACGTGCCGCCCGAACCGGAGCCGTTGCCGGTGCCGTTGCTCGGACCCCGACTGAGCGAGTCGAGCAGCCCGCCCCGCATGCCCGGCACCGCCAACGGCAGCGCCACCGCCAGCACCACGCCGACCACCGCGAGCCGACGGCCGGCCGACGCCAGCGGCGAGGCCTCCCACACGTCAACGTCGCGGCCGTCGCCGGTGAACCGACGCCCGAACCTGCGTACCCGGTCGACGTTGTCGGTGACCAGCAGCCAGAGGTAGCCGGCGGCGCCCACCACGAACGGCGTCGCGGGGACGCTGTCCACGTAGACGGCGACCGGCACCGAGTAGATGGCGAGCATCGGCAGCCCCGCCAGCGCGGGCCGGCGCAGCCCCACCGCCAGGAAATCCACAAGTACGGCTACCGCGCCGATGCCGAGCACGGCGATGAACAACAGCGGGTCGGTGTCCGGGACCTCGACGCCGTAGGAGCGCATGTCCTGCATGGAGCCGTTGAGCAGGGCGCCGAAGTGCGCGAAGGTGCTCGGCGTGGGCAGGATGGCGAGCAGTTCCTGGTTGCTGGGGAACAACCAGGTCAGGGCGAGGAGCAGACCGGCGAGCATGCCCAGCATCTGGCCCCACAGCGGTGCCCGGACGAGCCTGGTCAACGCCGCCGCACCGGCCACCACGGCGACCGCGACGATCGACTCGAACAGCCATGTCCAGCTCTGGAAGATGGCCGACAGCGGCGCGGCGGCCAGCAGCGTGGCCGCCGCCGCCACCAGGCCGATGTTCCGACTGGCGTTCATGAGGGGACCCTTCCGTTCATCGCACGCCGCCGGCGACCGTCTCCGCCAGCGCGGCACGCAGGGCGAAACCCTGCGAGCCCCGGCCGGCCTGCGGCCACAGCGTCGGCAGTCGGGCACCGTGGTCGACGCCGACGACGCGCCAACCGCTCTGCACCATCGCGAGGACGGCGGCTGCGTGCGCGTGCTCCGCCTCCGCCCGGGCCTTTTCCGGCAGGCTGAGCCAGGTGGAGCTGTTCAGCAGGAAGCCGATGCAGGTGGCGCCGTTGCCCCGCAGCCCGGCCAACAGCTCGGCCTCGGCCACGCTCACCGTGCCGAACAGCCCGATGATCAACCCGCCGTCGGCGCGCTGGCGGACCCGCTGCACGAGCCCTGTCACCTCGGCCCGCTGATCCAGGCGCACCTCCGCGAGGTGGTCGAGCAGCACCCCGTCACCACCGGCCTCCGAGGCGTCCACATCGGCGCCCGAGCCGGTGACCAGGCGCAGCTTGTAGCCGGCCTGGCGGAGGTGAACGGCGACGCTCGCGGCGGCGGAGACGGCCCACTCGAAACTCGCCGTCGGCCCCTCGCCGCGGTGGCCGTACGCCCGGGTGTCCAGGACGACGGTGGCCCGGCTCTCCCACGGCTGTTCCTCGCGGCGCACCATCAGCTCGCCGGTGCGCGCCGTGGACTTCCAGTGCACCCGGCGCAGGTCGTCACCGCGCCGGTACTCCCGGGTCGCCGCGTCGTCCTCGCCGTGCACCGCCACCGACCGGGCCCGGCTGTCGCCGCTGCCCGCGTACTCCCCGGGGAGCCGGACCGACGGCAGGGGGGCGACCTGCGGGATGACCGTCAGGTGGTCGGTGCTGGGGAAGGACCGGGTGAGCTCGCAGAGGCCGAACGGGTCGGTTATCCGGACCACGAGCGGGCCCACGTCGTATCGGCCCCGCACATCGGCCCGCACTGTGTACGCCACGGAAGTCGCCTGGTGCGCGCCGAGCCGCTCCAGCACCACCCGAGGCCGGCTGCCCAGCGCGTAGGGCAACCGGTCCTCCAACAGGAGGGTGCCGGTTGGCAGCCGGGAGAGGTTCTGGAGCCGCAGCACCACCCGGGAGTTGGCGCCGACCGGCACCCGGTGCGGGTCCAGGGACCGGTTGCAGGCCAGTTTGTACCGGCTGCGCCCGACGTACGCCGCGGCCAGCAACGGCAGAATGGCCAGCAGCACCGCCACCCGGAGCAGATCCCGCTCGCCGAGGATGCCGGACGAGATCGCCGCCGCGACGGCGGCGGCGAGGAAGGAGCGCCCGCGGGTGGTCAGCCCGCGCAGCCCGGCACGCACGTCATGGCCTCCGCGGCTCGTAGGGCGCGCGGCCGTTGCCGGTAGCGGGCCGGGTGTCGTACGGGTTGCGCTGCCGGTCGTGCGGCAGCGGCAGGCGGTGCACCAGCTCGGAGACGATCGCGTCGGTGGTGCGCCGGGCGAGCTGCGCGTCGGCGGTCGGGATGATCCGGTGGGCGAGCACCGGCACCGCCAGGGCCTGCAGGTCGTCGGGGAGGACGTAGTCGCGGCCCTCCAGGGCGGCGACCGCCCGGGCGGTGCGCAGCAGCTGCAGGGTGGCTCGGGGGGAGGCGCCGAGCCGCAGGTCGGGGGCCTCGCGGGTGGCGGTGACCAGGTCGATCGCGTACTGCTTGACGGCGTCCGCGACGTGCACCTGCCGGACGGTGGCGATGAGCTGCCGGACGATCGCCGCGTCGGAGACCGCGCGCAGCTCGTTCAGCGGATCGGTGGCACCGTGGCCGTCGAGCATGGCCAGCTCGGCGTTCGAGTCCGGGTAACCCATCGCGATGCGGGCGGTGAACCGGTCGCGCTGCGCCTCGGGCAGCGGGTAGGTCCCCTCCATCTCGATCGGGTTCTGGGTGGCGATGACCATGAACGGGGTCTGGAGCTGGTACGTCACACCGTCGACGGTGACCTGCCGCTCCTCCATGCACTCCAACAGCGCCGACTGGGTCTTCGGCGAGGCCCGGTTGATCTCGTCGCCGACCACCAGGTTGGCGAAGACGGCACCCGGGCGGAACTCGAAGTCGTGCGTCTCCTGGTTGTAGACGCTGACCCCGGTGACGTCGCTGGGCAGCAGGTCCGGAGTGAACTGGATCCGTCGTACCGTGCAGTCGATGGACCGCGCGAGGGCCTTGGCCAGCTTGGTCTTGCCGACGCCTGGAACATCTTCGATAAGGAGGTGACCCTCGGCGAGCAACACGGCCAGGGCGAGCCGCACGGTGGCGGTCTTACCCTCGATGACCTGCTCGATGTTGGCCACGATGGCCTCGCTGGCGGCGCGGAACTCGTCGTGCGGCAATAGACCGCCCACCTCGTCCCAGGTCTGTTGTGTCACGGGCCTCCTCCTCGTCGCCGTCACGGCAGCTCTCTAGAGAGCACCTGGACCCGCCGTTGGGTTCGCGACGCCGAGCCTCGTTTGCCGCAGGATTCTCACTAGCCTCTCAGGCTAACCATGTTTGTCGTTATCGCCGACCCCCGCAGGTAGTCCGTCGGTTACGCCCCGAATTCGCCGCCTCGGGGGACCCGGCCCGACGCACCCCGGTGGACAGCAGGCCGAACCGGCGGCGAGGTACACTGCGGGACATGGCCGGAGTCTTCCTGCTTCTTACCGGGCCGTGCTGATGCGCTGAACGCGCGACAGCACGGCGGCCCCTCCTGTGCGAGGGGCATTTTTGTGCCCGCCGCCGGCCCGGCCCGGCGATGCCGAGACGAAGCGAAGCGAAGCGAGGAGAGACGATGAGTGAGGCAGCCGCACCGGCGGGCGACATTCCCCCGTTCCGGTACACCGCGGCCCTGGCCGACGAGATCGAGATCCGTTGGCAGGACACCTGGGCGCGCGAGGGCACCTTCCACGCACCGAACCCGACCGGCCCGCTGGCCGACCCGACCCACCCCCGCGCCGGCGCGGAGAAGCTGTACGTGCTGGACATGTTCCCGTACCCGTCCGGCGCCGGCCTGCACGTCGGCCACCCGCTGGGGTACATCGGCACCGACTGCTACGCCCGCTACCAGCGGATGGCCGGGCGCAACGTGCTGCACGCGATGGGCTTCGACGCCTTCGGCCTGCCCGCCGAGCAGTACGCGGTGCAGACCGGCACCCATCCCCGCACCACCACTGTGGCGAACATCGAGCGGTACAAGGCGCAGCTGCGCCGGCTGGGCCTGGCGCACGACGAGCGCCGCTCGGTGGCCACCATCGACACCGACTTCTACCGCTGGACCCAGTGGATCTTCCTGCAGATCTTCAACTCCTGGTACGACCGGGACGCCGGCCGGGCCCGCCCGATCGCCGAGCTGATCGCCGAGTTCGAGGGCGGTAACCGACCCACCCCGGACGGCCGGGCCTGGGCCGAGCTGAGCGTCGCCGAGCGCCGTCAGGTCGTCGACGACCACCGGCTGGCGTACGTCTCGCAGGCCCCGGTGAACTGGTGCCCAGGGCTGGGCACCGTGCTGGCCAACGAGGAGGTCACCGCCGACGGCCGCTCCGAGCGGGGCAACTTCCCGGTCTTCAAGCGCAACCTGAAGCAGTGGATGATGCGGATCACCGCGTACGGCGACCGGCTGCTGGACGACCTGGACAGCCTGGACTGGCCCGAGGCGATCAAGCTGATGCAGCGCAACTGGATCGGCCGATCCACCGGGGCGCACATCGACTTCGCCACCGCTGGCGAGCCGATCCGGGTGTTCACCACCCGTCCGGACACCGTCTTCGGCGCGACCTACATGGTGCTGGCCCCCGAGCACGAACTGGTCGACGCGCTGGCGCCGACCGCCTGGCCGGACGGGACGAGGGACGCCTGGACCGGCGGGCACGCCGGCCCCCGGGAGGCCGTCGAGGCGTACCGTAAGGCCGCCGCCGCCAAGACCGACGTCGAACGGCAGGCCGACGCCAAGGAGAAGACCGGCGTCTTCATCGGCGCGTACGCCACCAACCCGGTCACCGGCGGGCAGATCCCGATCTTCATCGCCGACTACGTGCTGGCCGGCTACGGCACCGGCGCGATCATGGCGGTCCCCGCCCAGGACGAGCGGGACTGGGCGTTCGCCGAGGTCTTCGAGCTGCCCATCGTGCGTACCGTGCAGCCGTCGGAGGGCTTCGCCGGCAAGGCGTACACCGGGGACGGTCCGGCGATCAACAGCGCCGCGCCCGAGCGCGGCCTGGACCTGAACGGCCTGGGGGTCGCCGACGCCAAGGCGGCGATCATCGCCTGGCTGGAGGCCAACGGGCACGGCACCGGCGCGGTCACCTACCGGCTGCGCGACTGGCTGTTCTCCCGGCAGCGTTACTGGGGCGAGCCGTTCCCCATCGTCTACGACGAGGCCGGCGCGGCCATCGCCCTGCCGGAGGAGATGCTGCCGGTCGAGCTGCCCGAGGTGGACGACTTCTCCCCGAAGACGTTCGCCGCCGACGACGCCGACAGCAACCCGGAGACGCCGCTGTCGCGGCGACGGGACTGGGTCGAGGTCGAACTGGACCTGGGCGACGGGCCGAAGCGCTACACCCGCGAGACCAACGTGATGCCGCAGTGGGCCGGCTCCTGCTGGTACGAGATGCGCTACCTGGACCCGACCAACAGCGAGCGGTTCGTCGACGCCGAGAACGAGCGCTACTGGATGGGCCCGCGCGCCGACGGCGACTGCGGCGGCACCGACCTGTACGTCGGCGGGGCCGAGCACGCCGTGCTGCACCTGCTGTACGCGCGCTTCTGGCACAAGGTGCTGTTCGACCTGGGCCACGTGTCGTCGTTCGAGCCGTTCCGCAAGCTGTTCAACCAGGGCATGATCCAGGCGTACGCGTACACCGACTCGCGCGGCAGCTACGTGCAGGCCGAGGACGTGGTCGAGCGCGACGGCGCGTACTACCTGGAAGACCTGGTGGTCAACCGCGAGTACGGCAAGATGGGCAAGTCGCTGAAGAACGTGGTGACCCCCGACGACATGTGCGCCGCGTACGGCGCTGACACCTTCCGGGTGTACGAGATGTCGATGGGGCCGCTGGAGGTGTCCCGCCCCTGGGAGACGCGGGCGGTGGTGGGGTCGTACCGGTTCCTGCAGCGGGTCTGGCGGGCCGTCGTCGACGAGGAGACCGGCGCGCTGCGGATCACCGAGGACCCGGCCGACGAGGCGACCCGCCGGCTGCTGCACAAGGTGATCGACGGCGTCCGCGGCGACATGGACGGCATCCGGTTCAACACCGCGATCGCCAAGCTGATCCAGCTGACAAACGGTCTGACCGGCCTGTCGGCCACGCCGCGTGAGGTGGCCGAGCCGCTGGTGCTGATGGTGGCGCCGTTCGCCCCGCACCTGGCCGAGGAGTTGTGGCGCAAGCTGGGCCACGACACGTCGCTGACGTACGCGGACTTCCCGACCGCCGACCCGGCGTTGCTGGTGGCCGACACGGTGACGTACCCGGTGCAGGTGAACGGAAAGGTCCGTGGCCGCATCGAGGTGCCCGCCGACGCCGCCGAGGAGACCGTCCGCGCGGCGGCCCTGGACGCGGTGGCCGCCACCCTGGCCGGCAAGGAACCCCGCAAGGTCATCGTGGTCAAGGGCCGAATGGTCTCCGTAGTCGCCTAACCCCCGTCCGCCCCGCCCCGCCCCCCCCCCCCCCCCCCCCCCCCCCCCCCCTTGTCCGGTCGATCATGGAGTTGTGGTGCCCGAGTTGTCCCGGGCCAGGGGATTCGTCCCCACCACGACTCCATGATCGGCGCGACCGGGCGCGACCGGGCGCGACCGGGCGCGACCGGGCGCGACCGGGCGCGACCGGGGCGGGGCGGGGCGGGGCTTGGTCAGGCCGGGAGCCGGCGGCGGCGTCGTTCGCCGCGCCACCACCTGTGGACGAGAACGAGGCTGGCGATCAGGCCGAGGCTGGACGGGGCGGCGGCGTACCAGTTGATGTGGCCGGGTGAGCTGACGGCCGCGCCGATCGCGGCGTAACCGAACGCGGTCGGCGCGGAGGCGATCACGCTGCCCACCAGGAACGGCAGCACCCGCGCGGCGGTCGTGCCGTAGCCGTAGCTGACCAGCCCGAAGCCGGCGATCGGCAGCAGCCGGACGGTGACCACACCGATCACGCTCTGCCGGGCGAACCAGCCGTCGAGGCGGGCCAGGCGACCACGGACCCGTTCGGCGACGAACTCCCGGCCGAGCAGTCGGCCGACAGTGAACCCGATCGCCGCGGCCACCAGCGCGGCGCCGAGGGCGTACGCGGCGCCCTCCAGCGGGCCGAAGATCGCGCCCGCGGCGAGCGTGATGAAGGTGCGGGGGACCAGGGCCACCAGCAGCAGCGCCCCACCGAGGATGGCCGCCACCGGGGCGAGGGCACCCAGCCGGTCGGCCAGCAGCGGTAGCTGCTCCGGGTCGGGTCGGGGCACCAGGAACAGCAGCAGCCCGCAGCTGCCGATCAGCAGCACGAGCAGGGCGAACCGAGCGGCCGACGGCTGCCGGAGCAGCCGTCGGACGGCACGGATCATGCCCGGGCGGCGGCCACTGCGGAGCGGCGCTCGTTGCGGAGCCGGTCCGACCAGGTGTCGTCCAACGGCGGGAGCTGGTGTGCCCCGGTGGCCCAGCGCAGCAGCAGGTCGGCCAGGGCGGGGTTGCGGGCCAGCGCCGGCCCGTGCGAGTAGGTGCCCAGCAGCTTGCCGCGCCACGCGCCCTCGGTGGTGCCGTTGTTGCCCACCCCGGCGGTGACCCGGGCCAGCGGGGAGACCTCCGGACCGAGGTGGGTCCGGCCGCCGTGGTTCTCGAAACCGGTAAGTGGCGGCAGGCCCAGCCGGGCGTCGATCTCCCCGGCCAGCTCGCCCACGGCCCGGCTCTCGCCCCGGTCGGACTGCAGGTCGAGCAGCTCCAGCCCGCGGCACTGCACGCCCTTGGCGAAGAACGAGGTGCCGAGCAGTTGGTAGCCGGCACAGACACCGAACACCACCGAGCCCTGCGCGACGGCCCGGTGCAGGCCGCCGTCGGCGAGCAGCCGCTGGGCGCCGAGCGCCTGCGGGCCGTCCTCGCCGCCGCCGACCAGGTAGATGTCGGCGGTCGCGGGCAGCCGTTCGTCGGAGCGGACCTCCAACACCTCGACCGGCATGCCGCGCTGCCGGGCCCGGCGGGCGAGGATCAGGGCATTGCCCCGGTCGCCGTACGTGGACAGCAGGTCGGGGTAGATCCAGACGATGCGCAGACTCTCAGATGACACGGTCCAACTCCGCTCGGATGTCCTGGAACGCGGTGTAGTTCGCGATGACCTCCAGCCGCCCGGGCGGGACCGACCGGAGCGCGTCGTCGAACGTGCGGACGTGCTGGAACGGCACGTCGTTGACGTCCAGCCGAACCGCCAGGTCGTATGCCCGGTCACCGGTGATCAACACCTGCCGGCCACGGAGTGGGGCGAAGTCGACGTCGTAGAGCCAGGAGGTGTCGAGGCCGTCGGGGTCGCGCGCGTTGATGGCGAGCAGGGTCGGGGCGTCGTCGGCCATGTCGAACGCCTCCAGCCAGCTGGCTGGATTCTTGGCCAGCAGCAGCCGGATGTTGCGTCCGTCCTTGTCGACCTGCGCGTAGCGGCCGGCCACCGAGGTGACGATGCCGAGGCGGGACACCGCGTCGACCGGGCGGACGCCGAACTCGGCGGCCACCGCCAGCGCGGTCGCCGCGTTGCCGAGGTTGACCTTGCCGGGCAGTTGGAGGGAGACCTTGTGCCAGGCCCCGGTGGGGTCGAGCACGCCTTCGTCCTCGACGACCCAGTTCGGCTCCGGTCGGCGTAGCGGACAGCCGGTGCACCACCACTGCTCGCCGGAGCGCTGGATGGTGGATCCACACTCCGGGCAGACCCAGGAGTCGTCGTGCCAGCGCTGGCCGGCACTGAACCAGGTCACGTGCGGCGGGTTGATGCCCCGGGCGGGGTCGCCCGGAGGGGTGGCCGCCCAGACCACGAGCGGGTCGTCGGCGTTGGCCACCACCCGCACGTTCGTGTGCCGGACCAGCGCCGCCCGCCAGAGCTGCGCCATCATGGCGACCTCCTTGGCGCGGTCGAGCTGGTCGCGGGAGAGGTTGAGCAGCGCGACCACGTGCGGCTCGGTCGCCTCCAGCACCTGGGCGAGGTAGTGCTCGTCCACCTCCAGCACCGCGTACGGGGTGCTGCCGGCCTTGGCCAGTGCCGAGGTGTGCCCGCTGGGCATGTTGGCGCCGAACGAGTTGGTGGCGACCCGACCGAGCACACCGACCGCGGCGGAGGTCAACCGCGTGGTGGTGGTCTTGCCGTTGGTGCCGGAGACGAGCGCGATCGCACGCCCGGCCGACAGGTGGGCCAGCAGGTCCGGGTCGATCTTCAGGCCGATCCACCCGCCGATCACCGAACCGTCGCCACGGCCGGCCGCCCGGGAGAGGGCCGCGGCGGTCCGTGACACGGAGCTGGCCACCTTGGCCCGTAGGGGCATTTTCGCGTCCGTCACGCGAGCGAGGTTACCGGACCGCCCGCCCCGCCAGATCGCCGCCGACTGTGAACCGTTCGGCCGTGGCGGCGGCGCGGGTGGCCGGAAGGGCCTCCACCGGACGGAGTCGATCTATGTCGGAAAGCGGACCACGCCGGCCGGAGACCGCGGCCCTCCACTCCGCTCCACCCCTCGTGACGTGCGGTTTTGCCGCCGGATCGGACACGCCACGCGGGCGAATCTGGTTGCGGGTGGAGGGAAGTGGAGTAGAGTGGGGACCAATGGTGAGGCCGGGAGGGCTCACCGGCCCGGGGGGTCAGCGGCGCCGCGAACGCCGTTCAGGGGCAAGGGGGTAGGGCCGGTGTTTCTCGGCACCCACACTCCACGCCTTGACGAAAAGGGCCGGTTGATCCTTCCGGCCAAGTTTCGGGATGAGCTGGCGGGGGGTGTCGTGGTCACCAAAGGGCAGGAGCGCTGTCTCTACGTCTTCCCGACCCCTGAGTTCCAGCGGATCGCGGATCAGTTGCGCGCACAGCCGATGACGCACAAGGCGGCGCGGGCCTACAGCCGGGTCTTCTTCGCCAGCGCGCATGACGAGGTTCCGGACAAGCAGGGCCGGGTAACCATCCCGGCCCACCTGCGGGCGTACGCCGCTCTGGACCGCGACCTGGTGGTGATCGGCGCGAGCACCCGGGTGGAGATCTGGGACAAGGCCGCGTGGGAGACCTACCTTGCCGACAGCGAGGACGACTTCGCCGACATCTCGGAGGGGGTGCTGCCCGGCGGTCTGTAGGGCGGAACGGCGCCCCGACGTACTGCGAGATCTCCAGCCGCTTTCGAGTTCCTGGCACCCCTTCCCCGGTGCCAGGCGCACGATCCAGTCATCGGGCGACGGTCCGGTGTCCGGCGGGAGCGGATGGGGATCTGGCGGTACGACGGCAGCGCCGTCCGACGACAGGCGCACGAGGAGAACGGACGTTTCAACCAGTGGGGGTCAACATGGGGGAGTTGCGCGGCACGCACGTGCCGGTGCTGCTTGAGCGGTGTCTTGAGCTGCTGGCCCCCGCGCTGGGTCGAGGCGGCCGGACGGTCCACGTCGATGCGACGCTCGGCCTGGCCGGGCACGCGGAGGCGGTGCTCGAGGCGCACCCGGAGACGGTCCTGATCGGGCTCGACCGGGACACCGAGGCGCTGGCTCACGCGCGGGTCCGGCTGGCCCGGTTCGCCGATCGGGTGCATCTGGAACACGCCGTCTACGACGAGTTGCCCGAGGTGTTGGACCGGCTGGGCTATCCGGGCATCGACGGCATCCTGTTCGACCTGGGTGTGTCGTCGTTGCAGTTGGACGCGCCCGACCGCGGGTTCGCGTACGCCCAGGACGCGCCGCTGGACATGCGGATGGACCAGACCCGCGGGGTGACCGCCGAAGAGGTGGTCAACACGTACGCCCATCCGGATCTGGCCCGGGTGCTGCGGGTGTACGGCGAGGAGAAGTTCGCCGGCCGGATCGCCTCGGCGATCATCCGGGAGCGGGAACGCGCCCGGATCACCTCGTCCGCGCGGCTGGCGGAGCTGGTCCGGGAATCGATCCCGGCACCGGCGCGACGAACGGGCGGACACCCGGCAAAGAGAACGTTTCAGGCTTTACGGATCGAGGTAAACAGAGAGCTGGCAGCGCTGGAGACAGCGTTGCCATCCGCGCTCGACGCACTGACCGTGGGCGGCCGCATGGTGGTCCTGTCCTACCACTCGTTGGAGGACCGGCTCACCAAGGCGGCGCTCGCGGATCGGGTCCGCAGTAAGGGCCCGATCGACCTCCCGGTCGAGCTGCCCGGGTCGGGTCCGACGTTCCGGCTGCTCAGCCGGGGCGCCGAGCTACCCGGGGAGGCGGAGGTCGCCGCGAACCCGCGGGCCGCCTCGGTGCGGCTGCGGGCCGCGGAGCGACTCGACCCGAACGCGACAGAGCAAGGGCGGACCGACCGCGAACGGTCTCGCCGACGGGTGAAGGGAATGCACCAACCGGGCCCGGGGTCCGCCTGATCCGTGGGGGGTCAGGGGCACCGGGACGGCAGACGGACGGACGTTGAGGGGGAGGGACATATGAACATTGACAAGCGCGGCCGCCGGGACGTCACCGGCGGCGGGCAGCGCACACCGCGGTCGGGGGGCCGGACCGCGGCGGAGCGGGCTCCGCGCCTCGGAAACGGTACGCCACGCATCGATCGAGTGAACCGGCAGGGGGATACTCGCGCCCGGGGGGCGCGCGAGTTCCCGACCCAGGGCGCCGCCGCGCTGCGGCCGGTCGAGAAGGCCGTCGGCGCCACCAGCGCCCGCGGGCCACGGCTGCGGGTGGCGCCGCCGCCGCCGATCTCGGTGCCCCGTGCGCCGTTCGCGGCGCTGATCGTGGTGCTGGTGGTCGGTGGGGTGCTCGGCATCCTGGCGGTCAACACCAAGATCAATGAGAACGCGATCCGGTTTGAGCGGTTGCAGCAGCAGCAGGCCCGACTGGACCTGGAGAAGCAGCAGTTGGACAAGCAGATCGCCGAGTACGAGGCGCCGGGCAACCTGACCGCCGAGGCGCGGCGGTTGGGCCTGGTGGACGCCGGCGAGCCGGGCTACATCCGGCTGCCGGACGGCAAGAGCATCGGCGTGCCGCAGCCGGCCACCGGCGAGCCGTCGGTGACCAGCCAGGGTGCGGGAGGCTGACCGGTGCCACGAAGGTCGGACGAGCCGCGCCGGGACCCCACGGGGTCCCGGCGCGGTTCTTCGCGTGATGCCAACCCCACCGACTCCGAGCCGCGTACCGGCGAGGCCGGCATCGGGGGCATCTCCGGTGCCCGCGCGTACACGCCACGGGGCCGGACCGTCCGCGACGAGCGTGGCACACCGCCGCGTGGGGTGGGCGCCGAGCAACGGCGTACCCCGCGCAGCACCCGTTCCGGCGACCCGTTCCGGCCGGCGTTGCAGGTGCTCGACGGTGGCCGGGCCGCCGCCCGGGCCGGTCGGCGCGACGCCCCGGCCGCCGGTCGCGGAGGCGTGGTGCGCACCGTCGCGCCGCGTACTCCCGGTGGGCCGGGCCTCGACGAGCCGCCGTCGCGCCGACGGACCACACCCCGCGCACCACGCCGCGGCGACCGCCCGGCGGCCCGCCGTCCGTCCCGCAAGCCACCGCGCCCGCCGAAGCTTGCCGACTCGCGGCTGCGGCTGCGGTTGGGTACCGCCCTCGCCCTGACGTTGTTCGTGACCATCGGGATCCGGCTGATCTTCCTCCAGGCGGTCGACGCCCCGGCGTACGCCGACGGCGGCGTCGCCGACCGCACCCGCACCGTCGAACTGCCCGCACCGCGGGGCGCGATCTACGACACCACCGGTGCCCCGCTGGCACGTAGCGTCGAGGCCCGGTACGTGTCCGCCGACCCCACCGAGGTCGAGGACCAGGCCGGCACCGCCAAGGCGCTCTCGCCGCTGCTGGCCATTCCGGCGTCGAAGCTCACCGAGCTGCTCAAGCCCCGCAAACTGGAGAACGGCAACGACTCCCGGTTCGTGTACCTGGCCCGGGGGGTGGAGATCTCGACCGCCAAGCAGGTGCAGGCACTGGAGCTGCCGGGCATCGGGGTGCACCGCGACGAGCGACGCGAGGTGCCCGGAGGTGACCTGGCCGCCAACCTGATCGGCTTCACCAGCCAGGACATGGTCGGGTTGGAAGGGCTGGAGGCCCGCTACAACGACGTGCTCGCGGGCCAGGACGGCAAGCGGAGGTACGAGGCCGGCCGCCGTGATCTCGACGCGGCTATCCCGGGCGGCTACAGCCTGACCACGCCCGCCAAGCCGGGCAGCTCGCTTGCCCTCACCATCGATCGCGACCTGCAGTTCCGGACGCAGCAGATCCTCAGCGCGGGCATGGAAAAGGTGCAGGGCGGCACCGCCGCGGCCGTGATCATCGAGATTCCCTCCGGGGCGGTCCTGGCCCAGGCCAGCAATCCCACCTACAGCGCGGCGAAGCCGCTGCCGAGCGACCCGGTCGCCCGGGAGGACGCGGCCACCAGCTTCGTCGTCGATCCCGGCTCGGTGCACAAGGCGATCACCTACGGCGCGGCGCTACAGGAGGGGGTGATCACCCCGGACACCACGCTGCCCATCGCGAACAGCATCAAGATGGGTGACACCTGGTTCTCCGACACGCACCCGGCCAACGGGAAACGGATGAGCATCCCCGGGATGCTCGCCTACTCGTCGAACGTCGGCACGATCACGATCGCCGAGAAGCTCGGCCGGGACCGGTTGATCGACTACCAGAAGCGGTTCGGGCTGGGCAAGCCCACCGGCGAGGGGATGCCGGGGGAGGCCAGCGGGCGACTGCTGCCAGCCGACGAGTGGAGCGAGTCGTCGTACGGGTCGGTGCCGATCGGGCACAGCGTCGACGCCACGCCGTTGCAGATGGCCGCCGCGTACGCCGCCATCGCCAACAACGGCACGTACGTGCAGCCGCACCTCATCAAGGAGGTGATCAGCCCGGACGGCAAGCGCACCCCCGCGCCGGCCCCGGTCACCCGGTCGGTGCTCAGCCCGCAGAACGCGGTGGCCCTGCGCACCATGCTGGAGGCGGTCACCACCGTCGACCACGCCACCGGCGTCACCGCCGCGGTCCCCGGCTACCGGGTCGCCGGCAAGACCGGCACCGGTTCGCGGCTGGTCAACGGCAAGATAGAGCCCGACACGGTGTCCTCCTTCATCGGCATGGCCCCCGCCGAGAACCCCCGCTACGTGATCGCGGTCTTCGTGTACTCGCCCCGCGGTGGGGGAGCGGCGATCGCCAACCCGGCGTTCCGCGACATGATGCAGTTCACCCTGCGTCACTATCGGGTGCCGCCGTCCACAGGTGGTTCCGCGCCCAAGTTCACTGTCTATCCGCGCTGAGCAGCGATGGCGGGACATCATCGGTGAGTGCCGACGAACCACCGGGGCGGCTGTACGGCCGGAACCGGACGACCGGGTAGGGTCTGACGCCGTGCCCGGCAATCCACGTCCACGTACCGTGACCGGAGTCCGGCTCGGTGATCTCGCCGTCCGGCTCGCCGTCGACCTCCCGGCGGAGGCCGCCACGGTGACCGTCACCGGGGCCACCCACGCCAGCCAGGAGGTTCGCCCCGGCGACCTGTACGCGGCGCTGCCCGGTGCCCGTCGGCACGGCGCGGAGTTCGCCGCCGCCGCTGCCGAGGCCGGCGCGGTGGCCCTGTTGACCGACCCGGCCGGTGCCGAGCTGGCGGCGGCGAGCGGCCTGCCCGCTCTCGTGGTGCCCGATCCCCGCGCGGTCGTCGGCGAGCTGGCCTCGGCGATCTACGGCGATCCGACCGCCGCGCTCACCGTGATCGGCGTGACCGGCACCGCAGGCAAGACCTCCACCGCGTACCTGGTCGAGTCGGGGCTGCGGGCCGCCGGCCACACCACCGGGCTGATCGGCACCGTGGAGACCCGGCTCGGTGACCTGGTGATCGACAGCGTGCGCACCACCCCCGAGGCGACCGACCTGCACGCCATGCTGGCCACCGCCCGCGAGCGTGGGGTCACCGCAGTGGTCATGGAGGTCTCCAGCCACGCGCTGGCCATGGGCCGGGTGGGCGGTGTCCGGTTCGCCGTCGGGGGATACACCAACTTCGGCTCCGACCACCTCGACTTCCACGCCGACACCGACGACTACTTCGCCGCGAAGGCGCAGCTCTTCGACGGGCGCTGCGCTGTCGAGGTGCTCAACCACGACGACCCGGCGTTGCAGCCGCTGTACAAGCCGACAACCGTCACCTACTCGGCGGCCGGGGACCGGGGCGCGACCTGGTGGGCCGACGGCGTGGACGGCGAGGGGTACGCCCAGCGCTTCACCGCGCACGGCCCGGACGGGGTGGTCCTGCCCGCCGGGGTGGCGCTGCCCGGCCGGCACAACGTGGCGAACGCGCTGCTGGCCATCGCCGCGCTGGTGGGCGCCGGGGTGGACCCGGCGACCGCGGCGACCGGGGTGGCCGCCTGCGGTGGCGTGCCGGGCCGGCTGGAGCTGGTCGACGTCGCCGCGCCGGTGCGCGGGGTGGTCGACTACGCGCACAAGTCGGACGCGATAGTGGCCGCGCTGGCCGCGCTGCGTGAGCTGAGTGCCGGCCGGTTGATCTGTGTGATCGGCGCCGGTGGGGACCGGGACCGCGGCAAGCGGCCGGTGATGGGCGCGGCCGCCGCCGAGGGAGCCGACGTGGTGCTGGTGACCGACGACAACCCGCGTACCGAGGACCCGGCGGAGATCCGTGCCGAGGTGCTCGCCGGGGCGTACCGGGCCGGCACTGCCGCCCGGATCATCGAGGTGTCCGGAAGGCGTGCCGCGATCGACGAGGCGGTTCGGCTGGCCGAGCCGGGCGACGTGATCGCGCTGCTCGGCAAGGGGCACGAGCGGGGCCAGGAGGTGGCGGGGCAGATGTTTCCGTTCGACGACAGCGTCGAGCTGGCCGACGCGTTGCGGGCCCGCTTCGGGGACCTGGCGGGTCGGCGATGATCGCGCTGAGCCTGGCCGAGGTGGCCGCGGCCGTCGACGGGCGGCTGGTGGGTGCCGACCCGGCCGCCACCGTCACCGGTTCGGTGGAGTTCGACTCGCGCAAGGTGGGGCCCGGTTCGCTCTTCGTGGCCTTCCCGGGTGAGAAGGTCGACGGGCACGACTACGCGGCGACGGCGATCCAGGCCGGGGCGGTGGCGGTGCTCGGCAGCCGCGAGGTGCCCGGGGTGCCGATGGTGCTTGTCGACGACGCGCTGACCGCGATGGGCCGGCTGGCCCGCGCCGCGGTGGACCGGCTGCCCGGGTTGACAGTGATCGGCGTGACCGGTTCGTCCGGCAAGACCACCACGAAGGACCTGATCGGTCAGCTCACCACCCGGCTCGGGGCCACTGTGGCGCCGCCCGGATCGTTCAACAACGAGCTGGGGCACCCGTACACCGCGCTGCGGGCCGGGCCGGACACCCGTTACCTGGTGATGGAGAAGGGCGCGCGCGGCATCGGGCACGTCCGTTACCTGTGCGAGCTGGTGCCGCCGCGGATCTCCGTGGTGCTCAACGTCGGTACGTCGCACATCGGCGAGTTCGGCTCCCAGGACAACATCGCAGTGGCAAAGGGCGAGCTGGTCGAGGCGCTGCCGCCGGACGGGCTGGCCGTGCTGAACGCCGACGACCCGCGGGTGGCCGCGATGGCGGGTCGGACCCGGGCCCGGGTGGTCCGCTACGGCGAGGCGCCGGAGGCGGACGTACGCGCCGAGGACGTCGCGCTCGACGAGCGCGGGCACCCGTCGTACACCCTGGTCACGCCGGAGGGACGTGCGCCGGTGCGGCTCGGGCTGGCCGGCCGGCATCAGGTCGGCAACACCCTCGCCGCGGCGGCGGTGGCCCGGGAACTGGGCATGCCGCTGACGGAGCTGGCAACGGCGCTCGGCGAGTTGCGGCTGGTCTCGACCCGCCGGATGGACGTGTTCGACCGCCCCGACGGGGTGACGGTGATCGACGACTCGTACAACGCCAACCCGGCCTCGATGGCGGTGGCGGTGCGGGCGCTGGCCAGCATCGGCCAGGGGCGGCGTACCGTCGCGGTGCTTGGTTACATGGCCGAGCTGGGTCCGTTCGAGTACGACGGCCACGCCGAGGTCGGCCGACTCGCGGCCGAGCTGGGTGTCGACCGGCTGCTCGTGGTGGGCGAGCCGGCCGCGCCGATCCACGAAGGCGCAACAGCGGTAGTGAACTGGGGAGGAGAGTCGGTGCTGCTCACCGATCAGGCGGCGGCCGTCGAGGTGCTGCGGGGCGAGTTACGGCCGGGCGACGTCGTCCTGGTCAAGGGCTCCCGGTACCGGACCTGGGAGGTGGCCGACGCGCTGCGCGCCGACGCCGGCGGGGAGTCCACCCGATGAGGGCGGTCATCGTCGCCATCGGGGTGGCCTTCATCGTGTCGCTGTTCTGCACCCCCCTCGCGATCAAGGTGTTCACCCGGCTCAAGGCCGGTCAGCCGATCCGCACCGACGGCCCGGCCATGCACCAGGGCAAGAAGGGCACGCCCACAATGGGTGGCGTGGTCTTCATCCTGGCCACGGTGATCGCGTACGTGGCCGGGCACCTGGCCCTGACCACCCTGCCGGACCAGCAGATCGCGCAGGTGGAGCCGACCATCACCGCGCTGGTGCTGCTGGGGCTGATGGTCTTCTCCGGCGCTGTGGGTTTCCTCGACGACTTCCTCAAGGTGCGCAAGCGCAACAGTGCCGGTCTGAACAAGCGCGGCAAGCTGCTCGGGCAGATCCTGGTCGGTGCGGTCTTCGGGGTGATCGCGCTGTGGTTCCCGAGCACGATGACCGACGCGACGGGTAGGGCGACGAACACCGAGACGGTGGGCAGCACCACGCTGAGCTTCATCCGGGACATCGACTTCCTGGAGGTCAGCAAGGTCGGCGCGGTGATCATCTTCATCTTCGTGGTGATGGCCGCGACGAATGGCGTCAACCTCACCGACGGCCTGGACGGTCTGGCCACCGGCGCGTCGGTGATGGTGCTCGCCGCGTACGCGCTTATCGCGTTCTGGCAGTACCGGCACTGGTGCGCCGACCCGAGCTACAAGCAGCCGTACTGCTACGAGGTGCGCGACCCGTTGGAGATCGCGCTGATAGCCGGGGCGGCGGCCGGGGCCTGTGTGGGCTTCCTCTGGTGGAACACGTCCCCGGCGCGGATCTTCATGGGCGACACCGGGGCGTTGGGGCTGGGCGGCCTGATCGCCGGCATGGCGATGTCCACCCGCACCATCCTGCTGCTGCCGATCATCGGCGGGCTCTTCGTGATCATCACGATGTCCGTGGTGATCCAGATCATCTCCTTCAAGACCACGGGTAAACGGGTGTTCCGGATGTCGCCGCTGCAGCACCACTTCGAGCTGGCCGGCTGGAGTGAGGTCAACATCGTGGTGCGCTTCTGGATCATCGCCGGCATCGGCGTGGCCATCGCCCTGGGCCTGTTCTACAGCGAGTTCCTCGCCAACATGACCTGACCAGCCCCGACTCCCGTTGGCGGCTGACCCAGGATCCGCGCAACGTCGGCGACGTCGCCGCCTCGACGAGTTTCCGAGGCGGCCACCTCCTCGACCTTGCGCGGATCCTGCGGTTCGACACGCCGGGAGATTCGTTGTGGGCTCGCCGGGCGGGGCTAGCGGTGATGATGTCGGGGTGGGGGAGGAACCAGGCACCGACGACAGGGACGACCGACCGACCGGCCGGCCTCGGCGGTCAGCGGGCTCGGCGGGCACCGTGCCGTCGCGCCGCGCGGACGACCGGCGCGGCCCGAAACCCGACGCGACGGCGCGGGAGCCGACGCCGGGCGCCAAGCAGCCGGGCGCGACAGCGCGCGGTAAGGCGTCCGGCGTGACGCCGGACGACGCCCACGTTCCGGAACCGGGTGCGGCGCCACGCGCGGCGCAACCAGCACCGTCAGTGCCGCTACTCGGGCTGGACGCGGCCGGCGGGCTCGCCGCGCTGCGCGGCCTGCTGGACCGGCCGCTGGCCTCCTACTATCTGCTGTTGTCGAGCGCCGGCCTGCTGCTGTTGATCGGGCTGACCATGGTCTTCTCGGCGACAAGCGTGAAGGACTACGCCGAGGACGGCAACGCCTCGGCGTCGGTGACCAAACAGGCGATCTTCGCGGTGATCGGCATCGGGGTGTTCTGGGCCTGCCAGCGGCTGCCCGCCAGCACCTACCGGTCGCTGGGCCGGCCGCTGCTGTTCACCGCTATCGCGCTGCTGCTGGTGCTCAACCTGCTGCTCGCGTACGCGCGCCTGACCCACCAGGACTCCGCCCGGATCGGCCCGATCGAGGCGCGGCTGCTCTGGCTGTTCATCGGCGGCATCCAGGTGCAACCGTCCGAGCTGGCCAAGATCGCGCTGGTGCTGTGGGGCGCGCACGTGGTGGCCCGCAAGGGCGCCGCGCTGGGCTGGTGGCGGGAGTTGGCCACCCCGCTCTTCCCGGTGATGGGCCTGCTCTTCGTCCTGGTCGGCTACAACGACACGGGCACCATGCTCTGCCTGCTGGCCCTGGTGGTGGGCCTGCTCTGGGCCGCCGGGGTGCGGATGCGGGTCTTCGGCGCCCTGACCGTGGTCGGTCTGCTCGGCGTCGGCCTGCTCATCGCGGTGGCCTCGCTCGGCGCCGGTTCCGGCGAGAAGGGCGCGGACAACTACCGGCTGGCGCGACTGACGCTCTTTCTCAACCCACCGCCGCCGGACGAGTGCGGCGACCCGTGTTACCAGTTCTATCAGGGCCGGCTGGCCATCGAGCACGGCGGCTGGTTCGGTGTCGGGCTGGGCAAGGGCAGCCTGAAGTGGGACTGGCTGCCCGAGGCGCACAACGACTTCATCTTCGCGATCATCGCGGAGGAGTTGGGCGTGATCGGGTGTGTGGTCATCCTCAGCCTGTTCGCCGTCCTCGCGTACACCGGGTTGCGGATCGCCCGGCGGGTCGACGATCCGTTCCGCCGGCTCGCCGCCGCCGCCGTGACCACCTGGCTGGTCAGCCAGGCTGTGATCAACATCGGTGGGGTGGTCGGGCTGCTGCCGATCACCGGCCTGCCGCTGCCGTTCATCTCCGACGGCGGAAGTGCCCTGGTCGTGACGTTGGCCGGCATCGGCATGCTGGCCTCCTTCGCCCGCGCCGAACCCGATGCGGCCAGAGCACTGCATGCCCGTCCGCCGGCCCGGTGGGTCCGACTACTCTGGGCCCCGTTGCCGCCGCTTCCCGGCCGGCGTCGCCGACCGGCGACGCCGCCGGCGGCCCGAGGGCCCGTGCCCCGGTCCCGCGAGCGGCGCCATGACGACCAGGCCGCGCCGCGCGGGGTCCGCCAGGACCGCAGCCGCGGTGGTGCGGCGAGCGAGAGGAGACGCTGATGGGTCCGCTGCGTTCGGTGGTGCTCGCGGGAGGTGGCACCGGGGGGCACGTCTACCCGCTGCTCGCCTTCGCCGACTGCCTGCGCCGACACGACCCGGGCGTCCGGATCACCTGCCTCGGCACACCGCGGGGCATGGAGAACGACCTGATTCCGCCGCACGGCTACGAGCTGCGGCAGATCCCGGCGTACCAACTGCCCCGGTCGGTGAACATGAACCTGGTCCGCACCCCGGGCCGGATGTGGACCGCGGCCCGCGCCGCGGGCAAGGTGATCGACGAGGTGCAGGCCGACGTGGTCGTCGGCTTCGGCGGGTACGTCTCGGTGCCGGCCTACCTCGCCGCCTGGCGCCGGGAGTTGCCCATGGTGATCCACGAGGTGAACGTGCCGCCGGGCGTGGCCAACCGGCTGGGCATGAAGTTCACAAAGAACATCGCGGTCGGCTTCCCGCACCAGCCGAGCCAGGCCGAGTCGCTGCGCGACGCCACAATCGTCGGGGTGCCGCTGCGGCGCACCATCGCGGGCCTGGACCGGTACGCGCTGCGCAACGCCGCCCGCGCCCACTTCGGGCTCCGCCCGGACCTGCCGGTGCTCTTCGTCTCCGGTGGCTCGTCGGGCGCCCGCTCGATCAACCTGGCGGTCTCCGGGGCGGCCAAGGAGTTGGCCCGCAACGGTGTGCAGGTGTTGCACGTGATGGGCGCCCGTAACGAGCCGGTGCCGATCCCCACCGACCTGCCGGTGCCGTACGTGACGCTGCCCTACCTGTCCGAGATGGAGCTGGGTTACGCCGCCGCCGACCTGATGCTGGCCCGGGGCGGGGCGATGACAGTGGCCGAGGTGGCCGCGATCGGGCTGCCCACGATCTACGTGCCGTACCCGCACAGCAACCAGGAGCAGCGGCGCAACGCGCTGCCCGTGGTGGAGGCCGGCGGTGGGCTGATTGTCGACGACGCGGAACTCACCCCGGACTGGTTGGAGCGCACCGTCATTCCGCTCATCCGCGACCCGCAGCGGACGGCAGCGATGGGTGCCGCCGCGTCGGCGTACGGGCGGCGCGACGGTGACGAGGCGCTGCGTTCCTTCGTCATCGCGGCGGTGGCCCGATGACCGCGCAGTTCACCCCGGCCGGCACGCTCACGGCGGAGGACCTGGGCGCGGTCCACCTGATCGGCGTGGGCGGGGTGGGCATGCTCGGTGTGGCCCGGCTGCTGCTCACCCGGGGCATCCGGGTCTCCGGCAGCGACCTGCGGGAGTGGCCCTCGCTGGAGGGGCTGCGGGCGCTCGGCGGCACCATCCACCTCAGCCACCAGGCCAGCAACCTCGACGGGGTGGACACCGTCGTCTACTCGTCGGCCATCCCACAGGACCACCTGGAGCTGGTCGAGGCGCGTCGGCGGGGCCTGCGGGTGCTGCACCGCTCGGAGGCCCTGGCCGCGGCGATGACCGGCCGTCGGGCGGTGGCGGTGGCCGGCACGCACGGCAAGACCACCACCACCTCGATGGTGACGATGGTGCTCCAGCAGGCCGGCGTGGATCCGTCCTTCGTGATCGGTGGGGAGATCTCCGAGGTCGGCTCGGGCGCCCACCACGGCACCGGCGAGCACTTCGTGGTCGAGGCGGACGAGAGTGACCGCTCGTTCCTCATCTACCGCCCGTACGTCTCGATCATCACCAACGTCGAGGCCGACCACCTGAACACCTACGGCGACTACGCGACGCTGGAGGCGGCGTTCGTGGAGTTCGCCCGCCTCACCGACCCTGACGGGTTCATCATCACCTGCGCCGACGACCCGGGCGGTCGGCGGCTGGCCGAGAGCCTGCGCGCCGAGGGGCGGCGGGTGTTCACCTACGGCGAGGCCGCCGACGCCGACCTGCGACTCACCGAGATCGTCTCCTCCTCGCGTGGGGTGCGCTACCTGGCCGCTGTCGACGGCCGGTCGCTCGGCGAGTTCCGGCTGCCGGTGCCGGGGCGGCACATGGGGCTGAACAGCGCCGCCGCGGTGCTCACCGCGTACCTGCTGGAACTGCCACTGGAAGCGGCGGAGGCCGCGCTCGCGGTCTTTCCCGGGGTGCGCCGGCGCTTCGAGCGCAAGGGTGTCGCGGACGGCGTGCTCGTCTACGACGAGTACGCCTACCACCCGACCTCGATGACGCTCGCCATGCAGACGCTGCGCGAGGTGGCCGGGGACGGGCGGTTGATCGTCGTCTTCCAGCCGTACCGGCTGTATCGCACCCGCGACAACCAGGCGGAGATCGCCGCCGCGCTGGCCCTCGCCGACGAGGTGGTGCTGCTTGAGGTCTTCGGGCCGGGTGAGTTGCGGCAGCCCGGCGAGGGTTCGGCGGCGCTGATCGCTGCGGTGCAGCTGCCCGCCGACCGTAAGGTCTTCGTGGAGTCGTGGGAGCAGGCGCCGGTCGAGGTGGCCCGTCGCGCCCGCTCGGGGGACGTGGTGGTCACCATGGGCGCCCCGCCGATCTCGCTGATGGGCGACGAGTTGCTGGCGGCGCTCGGTGCGCGCACGGCCGGCCCGGCGCCGACCACGACCGTCGACCCGGCGGCCACGTCCCCGGCGATCACTGATGCGGTGCCGGGTGGGACCACGGCCGGCGGCGACGGAGCGGCTCTCGGTGGCACCGCCGCGCCCGGCGGCGCGGCGCCCCTGGCCGGATGAGTCCCGGCCCGTCCCGGGGACGGACCAGCGGCGCCGACGGTGGTGTCCCGCGGCGTGGGCCGGCGCGGCGGTGGCAGCTGGTCCGGGCCGGGCGCGACGCGGTGCCGCCCTCGACCCGTCGGTTCATGGCTCGGGCCCGGCAGCGTCGGATGCGCGCGGCGCTGCCGTGGGCGGTGGCGGCCGGGGTCCTCGCCCTGGCCGGGCTGGTCGCCTGGACGGTGCTCGGCACCGGCCTGTTCGGGGTTCGGGAGGTGCGGGTGGAGGGTGTCGGTCTGGTCACCCCGGTGCAGGTGCACGACGCGGTCGGCGTGCCGGAGGGGGTGCCGCTGGCCCGGGTGGACCTGGCCGCCGCCGCCCGCCGGGTCGGTGCGCTGCCGGCGGTGGAGCGGGCCACGGTCTCCCGGGACTGGCCCGGGACGCTCGTGGTGCGGGTGACCGAGCGCACCGCGGTGGCGGTGGTGCCGCAGGGGGCGGCGTTCGCCGTGATCGACCGCAGCGGGGTGGCGTTCCGGACGGTGGACCGGCGTCCCGCTGATCTGCCGCAGGTGACGGTGGGCCGTCCGGCGGCCGACGACCCGGGCACCCGGGCCGCGCTGGAGGTCCTCGCCGCGCTGACCCCGCAGCTGCGCGCGGAGTTGGTGGACCTGCAGGTGGAGGGGTTGGCCCGGATCAGCCTGCGGTTGCGCGGGGACCGGACGGTGGTCTGGGGCGACGCGACAAGGGGTACGGACAAGGCCCGGGTGGCCACCGCCCTGTTGGATGAGGACGCTGACCGGATCGACGTGAGCGCGCCCGATGTGGTGACGTTTCGCTGACCGGACAGCGCCCACGGCGGTGACCCGTCGCGCTCGGCTCGGCGACACGCCGGTGGGGTCCTTGGCTCATCGCGCGGTGGCGCTTACGTTGCCCCGAAGAGGAACAGTGGTTGACATAACTGTAAGCCTCTAGTAGAGGGTGAGGGTTCACCTCTGAGCCTCGCTGGTGACAGCTGTCGTCGGCCGCTGGTCTGGCCACGCCGTACCCGGTCGGCCGAAGCCAATCTCGAAGGAAAGGACCGGAGATGACACCTCCGCACAACTATCTGGCGGTCATCAAGGTCGTCGGCATCGGGGGCGGCGGGGTCAACGCCGTCAACCGGATGATCGAGGTTGGGCTCAAGGGCGTCGAGTTCATCGCGATCAACACCGATGCTCAGGCGCTGCTGATGAGCGACGCCGACGTCAAGCTCGACGTGGGCCGGGAACTGACCCGCGGCCTGGGCGCCGGCGCCAACCCCGACGTCGGCAAGAACGCCGCCGAGGACCACCGCGACGAGATCGAGGAGGTGCTCAAGGGCGCCGACATGGTCTTCGTGACCTGCGGTGAGGGCGGCGGCACCGGCACCGGTGGCGCGCCGGTGGTCGCCAACATCGCCCGCAAGCTCGGCGCGCTCACCATCGGCGTGGTGACCCGGCCGTTCTCCTTCGAGGGCAAGCGCCGCCAGGTGCAGGCCGAGACGGGGATAGACGAGCTGCGCAACCAGTGCGACACCCTGATCGTGATCCCGAACGACCGGCTGCTGGCCCTGGGTGACCGCAACATCAGCATGATGGACGCGTTCCGCACGGCGGACCAGGTGCTGCTCTCCGGTGTGCAGGGCATCACCGACCTGATCACCACCCCGGGTCTGATCAACCTGGACTTCGCCGACGTCAAGAGCGTGATGAGCGGCGCCGGCAGCGCGTTGATGGGCATCGGCAGCGCCCGCGGGGAGAACCGCGCGGTCGAGGCGGCCGAGGCGGCCATCTCCAGCCCGCTGCTCGAGCAGAGCATGGACGGCGCACGGGGCGTGCTGCTCTCCATCGCCGGCGGTTCCGACCTGGGCCTTTTCGAGATCAACGACGCGGCCCAACTGGTCACCGACGCGGCCCACCCGGACGCCAACATCATCTTCGGCGCGGTCATCGACGACGCGCTCGGCGACGAGGTGCGGGTGACTGTCATCGCGGCGGGCTTCGACGGCGGCACGCCGGCGTACAAGGCGGCCGAGCCGACCCGCAAGACCAACACCAACCAGCCCGCGCCGCAGAACACACCGGTGCCGGCACCGGTAAGCAACCCGGCACCGGCCCAGTCGCCGCGTCGGGTGCTCTTCGACGACGTCGACGTTCCCGACTTCCTCAAGAACGGGTCCTGAGCCCCGCCGATGACCGACAGCTCAGCCACTGTACGACCGGACCGGCACGCCGAACTGGCGGCCGGCCTGGCCCAGATCCGGTCCCGCATCGCCGACGCCTGCGCGCAGGTCGGTCGGGACCGTGCCGAGGTCACGATGATCGCCGTGACGAAGACCTACCCGGCCAGCGACGTGCTGGCGCTGGCCGGGCTCGGGGTGACCGACGTGGGGGAGAACCGCGACCAGGAGGCGTCCGGCAAGGCCGCCGAGGTGGCCGCGGCCGGGGTACGTCCACGGTGGCACTTCATCGGTCAACTGCAACGCAACAAGGCCCGCTCGGTGGTCCGCTACGCCGACGCGGTGCACTCCGTGGACAGTGTCCGGCTGGCCCGGGCGTTGGCGGCCGCGACCGCCGACCGGGAGGTGCCGCTGGACGCCATGGTCCAGGTGAGCATCGACGGCGACGCGGCCCGGGGCGGGGCGCTGCCCGGTTCGGCCGATCCGGGCGCCGGGTTGGAGCCGGTGGCCGAGGCGATCGCCGACGCGCCGGGGTTGCGTCTGGCCGGTCTGATGGCGGTGGCTCCGCTGGGTTGGGAGCCGGACCGGGCCTTTGCCCGACTCGCGGAGGTTGCCGGCATGTTTTGGACCGTCCATCCGGGAGCCACCGGACTGTCCGCCGGGATGAGCGGGGATTTCGAAATCGCCATCCGATACGGCGCGACACATGTCCGCGTCGGTAGCGCGTTGCTCGGAATGCGTCCCACGCTGCGGTAGCCTGACCGCGAGACATGCAAATTACATCAGTGTTGTTTCAGGGGCGGCGTCTCCTGGTCGGGGTCGTGCGCGCGACGCGAATCGCGCGCCGGGGGGATTGCGGTTCCGGTCCGGTGGGCATGGTTGTCCACTCGCGACGGGCGACATGGCACGGGGGCGCGTGCCGCACGGCGGACGGAAGGGCGCGGGATGGGTGCACTGCGCAAGGCGGGGGTCTGGCTCGGTCTGGTCGAGGAAGACGACGAGCGGGCCTACGACGACGGTGGCTACGACAAGGGTGGCTACCGCGACTCGCGGTACCGGCAGAGCAGGTACGCCGAGGAGTTCGCCGACGAGGATGAGGACGACACCGAGGAGCCGCCGGCTCCCCGGCCGCGGGCAAGCGAGCGGGGTCGACTCTCCGAGCGGACGAGCGGGCGGTTGAGCGAGTCCGAGCGTGGTGACGGCGAGCGCGCGGAACGGGTCGAGCGGTCAAGCGTCCGGTCGATCACCAGGTCGTCGGCGGGCGAGACCTCCGGTGCGCTGACGTACCACACCCGGGACAACCTGGCCCTCGCGCCGCAGGTCACGTCGCGGGAGCGGGCGCTGCCCGAGGAGGAGCAGCGCTACCAGATCACCACGCTGCACCCGACCACCTACCGGGAGGCGCGCACCATCGGTGAGCACTTCCGCGACGGCGTCCCGGTGATCATCAATCTCACCGAAATGGATGAGGCCGATGCCCGCCGTCTGGTTGACTTCGCGGCCGGGCTGGCGTTCGGCCTGCGCGGTACGATCGAGCGCGTGACCAACCGGGTGTTCCTGCTCTCACCGGCAAACGTCCAGGTCACCGCTGAGGACAAGGCCAAGATCGCTGAGGGCGGCTTTTTCAGTTTGAGTTGACCCCGCCCGACCCGAGGGACGTCGCTGACCGTGTTGTCGATCTTACTGCAAGTGCTGTACCTGATCCTTTATGTCTTCCTGCTTCTTCTTCTGTCCCGGTTCGTGTTGAGCGCCGTCCTGCAGTACGGCCGGCGCTGGCAACCGAGCCGTGGTGCATCGGCAGGATTGGAATCCGTGTGGAGCGTCACTGATCCCCCTCTCAACGCGTTGAGGCGTGTGATCCCTCCGCTGCGAATTGGTACCGTGAGCATCGACCTGGCCTCCCTTGTGCTCCTGGTTATCCTGTTCGTGCTGATGGAGTTCGTGTTAGGGCCGTCGATCAGGGCATCTGCCTGATGACCGACGCGCTTTCGCGGCCGCAACTGACCCGAGGAGTTTCGATGCCGCTGACCCCGGCCGACGTCCACAACGTCGCCTTCAAAAAGCCGCCGATCGGCAAGCGGGGGTATGACGAGGAGGAGGTCGACGCCTTCCTGGACGAGGTCGAGCGCGAGCTCGCCCGTCTCATCGAGGAAAACAACGAGCTGCGCGCCCAGGTGGAGCGCGGCGGCCGTGGCGGTGCCCCCGCCGGCCCCGGCGGCGACGCCCGACTGGCGGCGGAGCTCAACGACGTCAAGGCCCAACTGGACCGGGTGCAGCGCGACAAGTCGGCGGCCGAGCAGGCCGCCCGCGCGATGCAGGCCGAGCTGGAGCAGGTCCGCGCGACCGGCGGTCCGGCCGGCGGCGTCACCGGTGACGGCGAGCAGCAGGCCCTGCGCGTGCTGATGATGGCCCAGCGCACCGCCGACGACCACGTGTCCGACGCACGCCGCGAGGCCGACCAGTTGCTGTCCGAGGCCCGCGGTAAGGCTGAGGAGGTGACCCGCGAGGCTCGCGCGAAGGCCGACGCCCTGGAGCGGGACGCCCGCCAGCGGCACCAGGAGGCCATGGGCGGCCTGGACGCCAAGCGCACGGCCCTGCAGAAGCACATCGAGGAGCTCAAGCAGTTCGAGCGCGAGTACCGCACCCGGCTCAAGGCGTACCTGGAGAGCCAGCTGCGTGACCTCGACGGTCGTGGCCAGGGTCTGGAGGCCGAGATGACCCGCTCCGAGGCAGGCCGGGTCGCCGGCGGCAACGGGCTGGCCGCTGCGGGTCTCGCCGGTTCGTACGGCAGCGGGCGTTCCGGCGCCCTCGAAGCCGGACGCTGAGCGCCCGGCCGGCGGTCGCTTTCCACAAATGGTGACGGTCGCCGGCCTTGTCTGGACGGTACGACGCGGCGGGGGTGAGCCGTGATAGTCGCAAGTCTCCTGCTCATCCTCGTCGCGGTGGTGCTCCTGGTGCTCGGCCTGGCCAGTGGCTCCAGCTTCATGTTGATCATCTCCATCGCGGCCAGTCTGCTGGCCGCCGTGGCGTTGGTGGCGGGTGCCCGCCAGGCAGCCGCCAACCGTGCGACGGCGGATCCCGGCCGGGCCGGCCGGCGGCAACCGGAAGCGCCCCGCACGGCCAGCCAGGCCACACCGGGTGTCGCGTACGGACCTCCGCTTGTCGAGCCGGAGGCGCCGGTCCAGCACGTGCCCACGACGGTCGGCACCGGCGGCACCGGGTGGCGGCAACCACCCGCGCCGCCGGTCGACCAACCGGCACCCGCTGCCGCGCGGGTCGATGACGCGCCCCCGTTCGACGAGGGGGCGCCGTTCGGGTCGTCGGTCGACACGTCCCCGGCGGCCAGCCCGGTCAGCCCGGCGACGGCGAGCGACGGCGATCCGCGCAACGATGCCCCGGCCGCCGACGAGCCCGCCGAGCAACCTGTCACTCCCGCCGAGGCCGCCCGGGTGGCCCGACTCACCGCCGCCGTCGAGGTGGTGGACGGCCACCCCCGCTACCACCTCGCCAGTTGCTCCTATCTGGTTGGCCGGGTGCCCGAGCCGCTGCCGGTCGCCGAGGCCGCCGAACTCGGGTTCACCCCGTGCGCGCACTGCGCGCCAGCTACCGCCCTGCTCGCCGACGCCCGGCCGATCTGAAGCGGCCACGGTGCCCGCGCAGGACACGCTCACCGTGGCGGTACGCGTGAAGCCAGGAGCCTCGTCCGCGCGGGTGGGCGGCCGCTTCGACGGCCCGCACGGGCCCGCCCTCGTGATCGCCGTGCACGAGCCGGCCGTCGACGGTCGGGCGACCGAGGCGGCTCGCCGGGCGCTGGCCGCTGCCCTGGGTGTCCGGCGGGCCGAGGTCGCGCTGCGCGCCGGCGCGGCCAGTCGGGACAAGCTCTTCCTCGTCGATCGGCCCGGCCCGGAGCTGTCCGAGGTGCTGCGCCGACTGCGCGACGGATCCGCCGAGTGAGGAACGCCCAGGCCAGGCAGCCGTGACGCCCGGGTTTGATATCGCGCTGCTGCTGGGGGCGGCCGTGCTGCTGGTCGCCGTCGGCGCGGTGCGACTCTCCACCCGGCTGGGTGTGCCCAGCCTCCTTGTCTACCTGGCGCTTGGCGTGGCGATCGGCGAGGGCGGCCTGGGCATCCGCTTCGACGACGTCGAGTTGACACGTACCCTCGGCTTCTGCGCACTGATCGTGATCATCGCGGAGGGTGGTCTGACCGCCCGGTGGTCCACGCTGCGGCCGGTGCTCGGGCTGGCGTCCGCGCTCTCCACTGTCGGTGTGGTCGTGAGCATTCTGGTGGTCGGCGTCGCCGTGCACCTGTTGCTGGGGTTGGACTGGCGGTTGGCGCTGCTCTACGGTGCGGTGCTCTCGTCCACCGACGCGGCGGCCGTCTTCGCCACCCTGCGCCGGCTGCGGTTGCCGCCTCGGCTGGTGGCGACGCTGGAGGCCGAGTCGGGCATGAACGACGCCCCGGTGGTGCTGCTCGTGGTGCTGCTGTCGCATCAGGGCTGGTCGCATCCGTGGTGGTATGAGGTCCTGCTGGTCTGCTACGAGTTGGGCGTCGGTGCCGCGGTCGGGGTGGGCGCGGGAGTCGCCGGCACCTGGGCGCTGCGCCGGGCCGCGCTGCCCTCGGCCGGGCTCTACCCGATCGCCGCGGTGGGCATCACCGTGCTGGCGTACGCCGCGGGGGCGGTGCTGCACGCCTCGGGATTCCTCGCGGTCTACGTGGCCGGGGTACTGCTCGGCAACGCCCGACTGTCGCACCGGCAGGCGATCCTCGGCTTCGCGGACGGGCTGGCGTGGCTCGCCCAGATCGGGTTGTTCGTGCTGCTCGGGTTGCTGGCCTCGCCGGGCCGGTTGGACGCGGCGGTGGTGCCGGCGGTGGTCGCGGGGCTGGCCCTGGTGCTGCTGGCCCGTCCGCTGTCGGTGGCCGTCTCGGCGCTGCCGTTCCGCGTGGGCCTACGCGAACAGGCGTTCCTGTCCTGGGCCGGGCTGCGCGGGGCGGTGCCGATCGTGCTGGCGACCATTCCGCTCTCCGAACGGGTGCCCGGCGCGGAGCGCCTCTTCGACGTGGTCTTCGTGCTGGTGGTGATCTTCACGCTGGTGCAGACCGGCACGCTGGGGCCGTTCGCCCGTCGGTTGCGGGTGACCGCGCCCGCGGAGGCCACCGAGATCCATCTGGAGACCGCGCCGCTGGAGCGGATGCGGGCGGACCTGCTCCAGTTGGAGGTGCCACCGGGCTCGCGGTTGGCGGGCGTGCACGTCGACGAGTTGCGGCTTCCCCTGGGCGCGTCGGTCACCCTGGTGCTGCGCGACGGGGTGGGTTTCGTGCCCACCCCGGGCACCCGGCTGAAGACCGGCGACAGTCTGCTGATCGTGGCGACGGCCGGGGTGCGCGACGCCGCCGAACGGCGGCTGCGGGCGGTCAGTCGGCGCGGCCGGCTGGCCCGATGGTTTGGCGAGTACGGGGACGAGGCGGTCAATTGACCTGCTAGCGTTCCCTTTGCCCCGGTTAGGCAGGGCTAGGGGTAGTTGAGCGGTGCGACGGTGCGGCACGTTGTCGGACGCCTGTACGTTCCGTATTCTTGCCAACCTCCGGAGTGCGCGGCCATCGTCGCCGTGCGCCCCTTTTCGTACATATAGGGGACGTCGTGGTTGGCGCCCCCTGACCAGGTGCCGCGGATCACGCGGCTCCGCGGCCGAGGGAGCGACCCATGGCGAAGCCAGCCGACACCAGGACCGCCGGGCGCAAGCCGGTGGCCAAGGCCACCCGTAGCACCGCGGAGACCGAGAAGATCCGGGCGGCGCTGGCGGCGCGGCGGGACGAGCTTCGCGCCGAGTACGATCAGACGCTGAGCGAGATCACCGAGCTGCAGCGCGATCGGCTGACCGACTCGGCCGGGGACGACCAGGCCGACACGGGCACCAAGACGCTCGAGCGGGAGCAGGAGATCTCTCTCGCCAACAGCATTCTGGAACGGATCACACAGGTCGAGCGCGCTCTGGAGCGTCTCGACGAGGGTGGTTACGGCTGGTGCGAGCGGTGCGGCAACCCGATCCCGGTCGAGCGCCTCGCCGCCTTCCCGTCGGCCACCCAGTGTGTGACGTGCAAGCAGCTGGAGGAGCGGCGCTGAGGTCCGCTCCCCGGCGGCGATGAGACGGTGAGCGATCACCGCCGAGACTGTCGATGGGGAGCGCATGACCGCAGCACCGTCCGCCGAACCCGGCCGCACCGACCCGGGCGGCGACAAACGCCGGCCCCGGGCCGTCGCGATTCTTGCCGGAGTCGCCCTGGTGGCCCTGCTGGCCGACCTGGTCACCAAGCACCTCGCGTTGGCCGCGCTCACCGACCGGGAGCCGGTCCGGCTGCTCGGCGGAGCGGTCTACCTGAGTCTGACCCGTAACAGCGGTGCCGCCTGGAGCATCGGCGCGGACCACACCTGGATCTTCCCGTTGATCACCATCGGTGTGGTCGGCTGGATCGTCTGGATGGCCCTGCGGCTGCGCTCGGTGCCGTGGGCGATCTGCCTCGGCCTGGTGCTCGGCGGCGCGCTGGGCAACCTCGTCGATCGGATCTTCCGGGCCCCCGCGCCGTTCCACGGGCACGTGGTCGACATGATCAGCCTGTTCGACCCGTGGGGCCAGGTCTGGCCGGTGTTCAACCTGGCGGACAGTTCGTTGGTCTGCGGGGTGCTGCTGGCCATGGTGTTGGAGTTGACCGGCCGCCAGCGCGACGGCCGGCGGGCCGGACGCGACGGTGCCCCGGTCGAGACGGACGCCACCCAGGGCGCGGACCAGCGGGAGCGGGCATGACCTCCGCGTTCGCCGCAGGCGGCGACCACCGTTCCCTGCCCGTCCCGGACGGCCTCGACGGCATGCGACTGGACCAGGCGGTGTCCCGGCTGTTCGGGCTCTCCCGCACCGCCGCCGCGGCGCTTGTCGATGCCGGCGACGCGCTTGTCGACGGCACCTCCCGCGCCAACTCGCACAAGGTCAAGGCCGGCTCGTGGCTGGAGGTCACGCTGCCCGCCCCGGTCGCGCCGCCGACAGTGGTGCCGCAGGCGGTGCCCGGCCTGCGGGTGGTCTACGCCGACGACGACATCGTGGTGGTCGACAAGCCGGTGGGGGTGGCCGCGCACCCCAGCCCCGGCTGGACCGGCCCGACGGTGATCGGTGCCCTGGCGGCGATCGGGCACCGCATCTCCACCAGCGGTGCCGCCGAGCGGCAGGGCGTGGTGCACCGACTCGACGTGGGCACCACCGGGATCATGGTGGTCGCCAAGAGCGAGCAGGCGTACACGGCGTTGAAACGGGCCTTCAAGTACCGCGAGGTGGACAAGGGCTACCACGCGGTGGTGCAGGGTCACCTGGACCCGCTGCGCGGCACCGTCGACGCGCCGATCGACAGACACCCCACCCACGACTACCGCTGGGCGGTTGTCTCCGGCGGTAAGCCGAGCATCACCCACTACGACACCCTGGAGGCGTTCCCGGCGGCCAGCCTGGTCGACGTCCGACTGGAGACCGGCCGGACCCACCAGATCCGGGTGCACTTCTCCACCATGCGGCACCCCTGCGTGGGTGACCTGACATACGGTGCCGACCCCACCCTCTCGGCCCGTCTCGGCCTGGCCCGACAGTGGCTGCACGCCCGCGAACTGAGCTTCCTGCACCCCCGAACGGGGGACGAGGTCCGGTTCGTCAGCGACTACCCTGACGACCTGGACCGCGCGCTCCAGATCTTGCGTGACTGAGCGGCGACCGCCCGACAACGATCCGACGAGGGGATCCCGCCCGTGCGCGCCGGCAACCTGCTGCGGCAGCTCGACCAACGGTTGCTGCCGCCGCTGACCCGGGCCGTGGCCCGGCTGGGCGACCGGCCGACCCGGTCCGGGGTGCTCACCTGGGCGGCCGCGCTGTCCGCGGCGGCGGTGCTCGGCACCGCTCTCTGGGCCGCCGACGAGACTCCGTCGGGCGACCCGACGGTGGGCGAGGTGACCCGGGTCGGCGTCACCGACGGCGACTCCGTGCCCGGTTACCTGCGGTCCGCCGCGGCCGACCTGGCCGCGCTCAGCAGCCAGTCTGCCCCGGGCACTGCCGACGGGACCTACGCGCTTGTCACACTCGACGCGTACCTGCCGCCGCAGCGGCTGGCGATGGTGCTCGGCGACGTTCCGGTCTCGACGGTCTTCGGGCGGGTTCCGCTGCCGGGGCGGCAGACCGAGATCGTCAAGATTCCCGCGCTGCGGGTGCCGGACGACGTGGTCGCCGGAATGGACCAGGTGGCGTCGCGCAAGGAGACCGAAGCGGCCGACTACCGGGCCAGGGCCGCCGCGGTCGACGGCGACGGGGCGAGCGAGCGGGAGTTGCGGGCGCGTTACGCGAGCGGCGCCGAGGTGGCCGCTGCCGAGGCGGCCGCGTACCGCACCGGCTGCGCCTGCGTCTACGCGGCGGTGGTACGAGCGGCACCTGTCGTGTTGCGCGGCATGGCGGCTCGACCAGACGTGCGGGCTGTCGATCCTGCCCCGGAGGTGTACCGGCTGGACCGCACGGTCTTCACACCACCCCTGCCCGAGCAGCGGGACGTGGTGCGCCCGCCCGCCGACACCGGGCCGACGCCGGAGTCGGCACCGGCCGAGCGGTCGGAGCCGGCACCGGGACTGCCGGCGCCCCTGGCATCGGTGGGCGAATCGTCGGAACCCGCACCCGTCGTGACGATTCCGTTACCTGAGCCGTCCTCGCCGGAGCCCACCGAACCGCCCCCGCCGAGCGTTACCACCTCGCCGGACGTGGCCATCGCCGTCGAACCGCCGACGCCCACGTCGTCGTGATCTGCGTCGGCTGGTGTGCGTTCTGAGGTGTGGTCCGAATAGGGTTTGCTTCGTAGCCTGTCAGACGAAGAGCGATGGTGCTGGGAGGGCGGGCCGTGGAGGGCAGTGAGACCGGCTGGGGCCGGCCGGCCGAACCAGCGCCGCGGTGGCGCGCGTTGTTGGACCGCGCCCGGCTGGGCGCTCGCGGCGCGGAACAGGCCGAGCCGGAGCGGCGGGCCGACGAGGCGCCTCCGGACGCGCTGCCCCGACGCGCCGCCCCGAACGGGTACGCCGGTCGGGCGCCCGCCGTCGGGCAGCCGGCGGAGTTGCCGTACGGCGCGGACCCCGCCTACCGGGCCGAGGCGACCTACCGTGTCGATCCCGCCTATCGGGCCGAGCCGGGGTACCGGGCGGAGCCCGGCTATGGGGCGGAGCCGGCGTACCGGACCGAGCCGGCCTATCGCGCGGAGCCGGCCTATCGCGCCGAGCCGGATTACCGGGCGGAGCCGGGCTACCGGGTTGAGCCGGATTACCGGGCCGAGCCGGGCTATCGCGCGGAGCCGGGCTATCGGGCCGAGCCGGGGTACCGGGCGGATCCCGGCTATCGGGCGGAGCCGGACTACCTGTCGGAGCCGGCGTACCGGACCGAGCCGACCTATCGCGCGGAGCCGGGCTATCGGGCTGAGCCGGATTACCGGGCCGAGCCGGGCTATCGCGCGGAGCCGGGCTACCGGGCCGAGCCGGGTTACCAGGCCGAGCCGGGTTACCAGGTGGAGCCGGCGTACCAGGCCGAGCCCGAACCGTCGCCCCGCGCGCCCGAGCCCGCCCAGTCCCGCTACGCGCTGCTTGACAACGGCTACCGGCAGGGCGACCCGGCAGCGGAGTCGCGGTACGCGTTGTTGGAGACCGGCTACCAGCCGGAGACCGGTTATCCGGTGGCCGTGCCGCCATCGCCACCTGTCGCACCCCCGCCGGCCCCGCCAGTGGTGCCACCGCCCAGCCCGTCGGTCGGCCCGGCGATCGCCGAACCCGCCTACCCGGCCCGGGTGGAGTGGCGCCCGCAGGGCGCCGACCCGGAGCAGGAGCGGGCCAACGGGGTGCTCCGCCGCGACCTGGGCACGCCCCGGGTGTTCGCCTTCGCCAACCCCAAGGGCGGGGTGCACAAGACCACCGCCACCGTGCTCGCCGCGGCGACCGTCGGCAGCGTGCGCGGACAGGGCGTACTGGCCTGGGACGACAACGAGCTGCGCGGCACCCTCGGACTGCGCGCCGGCAGCGCCCGGCACGCCCGGACGATCCGGCACCTGGTCGGCGACCTGGCCCAGATCGAGATCCTGGAGGGCTCGACCCTGCTGGGTCGACTCGACGACTACCTGCGGCACGCCTCCGACGGCTCGTACGACGTGCTGGCCGGTGAGGAGAGCCCGCGCTTCGCCCAGCGACTTGACCAGTTCACCGTCCGGCGGGTGTTGGAACTGCTGCGGCGCACCCACGACGTGGTGTGCGTGGACACCGGCAACAACGTGGAGAGCCCCAACTGGCGCACGGTGATGCAGGCCGCGGATCAGTTGGTGGTGACCACAGTGCCCCGCGAGGACGCGGCGTTCAGCGCCGACTGGATGCTCGACCTGCTGCACGAGGAGGGCATGGGCGAGCTGGCGGACAACGCGATCACCCTCATCTCCTGCCCGACCCCGGGTCGCTCGCCCCTGCAGGACGACCTGGAGCGGCACTTCGCCACCCGTACCCGGGGGGTGGCCGTGGTGCCGTACGACCCGGCGCTGGAGACCGGGTCGTCGATCGAGTACCACCAGCTTCAGCCGGAGACCCGGCAGGCGTGGCTGCGCGCGGCGGCGATGATGGTGGAGCCGTTCGCCCGGTGAGCTGGTCTGCCGCCACCGGGGCCCCGGCCCCACATCGGGCCTGAGAGGATCATCGGGTGAGCCCGGACAACCTCGACCGTGAGCGGCCCGTCGACGAGCCCGACCGATCCACGCCGCCCCGATCGCCGGGCGCGACACCGCCAGTCGATGCGCAGCCGTCAGCGGGCGAGCAGTCCTCGACGGGTGAGCCGCCGCCGTCAGTGGATGAGCCGCCGGCAGTGGACGCGCAGCCTTCGGCGGGTGGACTGCCGCCGTCAGCGGGCGAGCAGCCGCCGGCAGTGGGCGAGCAGCCGCCGTCAGCGGGCGCGCCGCCGGCCGTGGGCGAGCAGTGGGCTGGCGCTGCCCCTTGGGGGGCGTACCAGAGTTCGCTGGAGCTGAACTTCGACGAGCCGCGCCGTCCGCTGCGTGCCGCGGTGACGGTGTTGGGCGCCGTGCTCGCGCTGGCCGTGCTCGGTGTGCCGTTCGGGCTGCTCTGGGCCGCGCTCGCGCCGGACACCCCGGTGGTCAAGACCGTCGAGGGGGCGATCTACGCCGACCCGCAACCGGAGCAGCCGATCGCCGCGGACGGGTGGTTCAGCCTGCTCGGGCTGGGCTTCGGGCTGCTGGTCGCGCTCGCCCTGTGGTTCGTGCTGCGACGGCGGCGGGGTCCGGTCGGGTTGCTCGCCGCGGTGCTCGGCGCGTTGGTCGCCGCCCCGGTGGCGTGGCAGGTGGGTCGGCGCGTCGGCCTGGCCACCTTCGACCGGCTGCTGGCCACCGCCCCGGCCGGGCAGGCCTTCACCAAGCCCGCGGACCTGCGGGCCGGTGGGGTCGACTGGCTGCTCGGCGTGCTGCCGGTGCCGCACGGCAACCTGCTACTACCGGCGTTCGGTGCCGCGATCATGTACACCCTGCTGGCCGGCTGGTCGCGGTGGCCGGGGCTGCGCCCGGAACCGGACCCGGCGGGGCTCAGTTGGGTGTCGGCGGGGACGCCAACTCCGTCAGCGGCACCGGCACCGCCCGCACCTGACGAAGCAGAGCCGCCTCGCGGTTGAGCAGCCGCAGCTCGGCGCGGAGCCGGGCGGCGGTGTCGTCGATGGCCAGCAGCCGCTGGCGGTCGTCGACGGTGAGCGCCGCGGTCGCCGCCACCAGGTGGGAGAGCACTGTCGGGTCCTCCGGCAGCTGCTCGGAGATCTCCTCCGGGTCGGAGCGGATCAGGCCGAGGTACTGCCGGAACACGGCGATCACCCGGGTGGCCAGCAGCTCGGCCACCTCGTCCGGGCCGCCCGGGTCGGGCAACCACTCCACGTCGGCGGTCAGGTAGGGCGCGGCGCTGTCGTCGACCTCGGCGATCCGGAAGCGACGTCGGCCGACGGTGACGATGTCGAAGCCGCCGTCGGCCAGCTCGGTCACCTGGCGCAGCTCCGCGGTGCAGCCCACCTCGTGCAGGGTGACCTCGCCGGCGCTCGGCGTGGCGCGGGCGCCGGGTCCGGCGGGCGCGACCTCCCAGCCCGCCTGGATGGCCACCACGCCGAACTCCCGCGGCGCACCCTCGGGCAGGTTGACCAGGTGCCGCACCAGCGCCCGGTAGCGCTCCTCGAAGATGTGCAGCGGCAGCACCAACCCGGGGAAGAGCACTGTGGCGAGCGGGAACACCGGCAGCCGTGCGGTCACATGGTCGAGCCTAACCAATCTTGCCGGCGGCGGCGTGGCCCGGCTCACCGTCCCGGCGGTCGGGCGGCTCGGGTGCGTTGCACGCCGGCCGCCTAGACTCGCAAGGGTGCTGAATCGGATCGACCTGCGCGACGGTCTTGGTGACCCGCGCCGCCTGCTGCCCCGTGCCCAGCTCGACGTGTCGGTTGCCGTCGAGCGGATCCGCCCACTGGTGGAGGCGGTCCGCGAGCATGGATACGCGGCGATCCGGGAGGCCAGCGAGCGGTTCGACGGCATCTCCCCGCAGGTGCTGCGGGTGCCGGTCGAGGCGATCACCGCCGCCGAGGGGGTGCTCGACCCGGCAGTGCGCGCCGCGCTGCTGGAGTCGATCACCCGGGCCCGCAAGGTCCACGACGACCAGCGCCGCACCGACCACACCACCCAGGTGGTGCCCGGTGGCACTGTCACCGAGCGCTGGCTGCCGGTCGACCGGGTCGGCCTCTACGTGCCCGGCGGCCTGGCGATGTACCCGTCGACGGTGGTGATGAACGTCGTGCCGGCCCAGGCGGCCGGGGTGCGGTCGCTGGTGGTGGTCAGCCCGCCGCAGCAGGACAACGGCGGTCTGCCCGACCCCCGGGTCCTCGCCGCGTGCGCGCTGCTCGGCGTCGACGAGGTGTACGCCGTGGGCGGGGCCCAGGCGGTGGCGATGCTGGCCTACGGCGCGGCTGTCGACCCGTTGGGTGAGCTGCGGTGTGACCCGGTCGACCTGATCACCGGTCCCGGCAACATCTGGGTGACCGCCGCCAAGCGGCTGCTGCGCGGCGTGGTCGGCATCGACGCCGAGGCCGGGCCGACCGAGATCGCCATCCTGGCCGACGACACCGCCGATCCGGCGCACGTGGCCGCCGACCTGATCAGTCAGGCCGAGCACGACCCGCTGGCCGCGAGCGTGCTGGTCACCCCGTCGCTGACGCTTGTCGAGTCGGTCGAGCGGGAGTTGGCCCGCCAGGTGCCGGCGACCAAGCACGCCGACCGGGTCACCACGGCGTTGACAGGTGAGCAGAGCGGCGTGGTCCTGGTCGACGACCTGGAGGCGGGGTTGCGGGTGGTCGACGCGTACGCGGCCGAGCACCTGGAGATCCAGACGGTCGACGCCCGGGAGTGGGCGCTGCGGGTCCGTAACGCCGGGGCGATCTTCGTGGGCGCCTGGTCGCCGGTGTCGCTCGGCGACTACTGCGCCGGGTCCAACCACGTGCTGCCCACCGGCGGCTGCGCCCGGCACTCCTCCGGGTTGTCGGTGCAGTCGTTCCTGCGTGGCGTGCACCTGATCGAGTACACCGAGACCGCGCTGCGCGAGGTGGCCCCCCACGTGGTCACCCTGGCCAACGTGGAGGACCTGCCGGCGCACGGCCAGGCGGTCCAGGCCCGGTTCCCCGGAGGGTCGGTGTGACCGGCCTGGCGGACCTGCCGATCCGCGACGACCTGCGCGGGCTGTCGCCGTACGGGGCGCCGCAGTTGGACGTGCCGGTGCGGCTCAACACCAACGAGAACTCCCACCCGGTGCCGGAGCCGGTGGTCGAGGCGATCGGCAAGGCGCTCGCGGCCGAGCTACGCGAGTTGAACCGCTACCCGGACCGGGACGCGGTGGCGCTCCGCGCCGACCTGGCCGAATACCTCGGGCACGGGCTCACCGTCGAGCAGGTGTGGGCGGCCAACGGCTCCAACGAGATCCAGCAGCAGCTGTTGCAGGCGTTCGGTGGGCCGGGGCGCAGCGCCCTCGGCTTCGTTCCGTCGTACTCGATGCACCCGCTGTTGGCCCTCGGCACCGGCACCCGGTGGGTGCCCGCGCGGCGCGGCGCCGACTTCGGTCTGACCGTCGACGAGGCGGTCGCCCAGGTCCGTGAGCACCAGCCGGACGTTGTCTTCCTCTGCTCGCCGAACAACCCCACCGGCACGGCCCTGGACCCGGCGGTGATCGCCGGGGTGCTCGACGTCGCGCCGGGGATGGTGGTCGTCGACGAGGCGTACGCCGAGTTCGCCAGGCCGGGGACGGTGAGCGCCCTCGCGGTGCTGCCCGGCCACCCCCGGTTGGTGGTCACCCGGACGATGAGTAAGGCGTTCGGCTTCGCCGGTGGGCGGTTGGGTTACCTGGCCGCCGACCCGGCCGTGGTGCAGGCGGTGCAGCTCGTCCGCCTGCCGTATCATCTCTCCACGCTGACCCAGGCCGCCGCCCGCGCGGCGGTGACCCACCGCGACGCCCTCCTCGCAACGGTGAGCGCGATCATGGTGCAGCGGGACCGGATCGTGGCGACGTTGCGCGAGCGTGGGTTGCGGGTCGCCGACAGCGACGCCAATTTCGTGCTCTTCGAGGTGGGCGGCGACCAGAGCACCGTCTGGCACGCACTGCTGGCGCAGGGGGTGCTGGTCCGGGACGTCGGCCTGCCCGGCTGGCTGCGGGTGACCGCGGGCACCTCGGCCGAGACCGACGCCTTCCTTTCTGCAATGGAGACTGTGTAGTGGGAGCGCGAGGAATGAGCGTGCGAGCCCCGCAGTCGCGACCGAGAGGCAAGCAATGAGCCGGACCGCCCGGGTGGAGCGGATCACCAAGGAGACAAAGGTTCTCGTCGAGATCGATCTCGACGGCAACGGCACCGCCGAGATCAGCACCGGGGTTGGCTTCTACGACCACATGCTGCACCAGATCGCCCGGCACGGCGGCTTCGACCTGACCGTACGCACCGTGGGTGACCTTGAGATCGACGCGCACCACACGATCGAGGACACCGCTCTGGCCCTGGGCGCCGCGTTCGACCAGGCGCTCGGCGACAAGGCCGGCATCCGGCGGTACGGTTCGGCGACCGTGCCGATGGACGAGGTGCTGGTCCGGGCGGCGGTGGACCTGTCCGGCCGGCCGTACGTGGTGCACGACGAGCCGGCGCTGGCCCCGTACATCGGGCCGGTCTACGCGACGAGCATGACCCGGCACATCTGGGAGTCCTTCGGTCAGGCGGCCCGGGTCACGTTGCACGTCGACGTGCTGCGGGCGGCCCGGCCGGGTGGTCACCCGGACGCACACCACGTGGTGGAGGCCCAGTTCAAGGCGGTGTCCCGGGCGTTGCGCGAGGCCACCGCGATCGACCCCCGGGCGGCGGGCGCGATCCCGAGCACGAAGGGCGCGCTCTGATGGGCGGGGCTCTGCCGGTGTTGCTGTTGATTCTGGCCGGGGTGCTGGTCGGCGGCGCCTGGTCGCTGTACCGCCAGGGTGCGCCGAAGGTGGCGGTGCTGGTCACCGGGGTGCTCGCGGTGCTCGCCACGGTCGCCGGGGTGCTGCGGTTGCTGCCGGGGGGTGACGCGTGAGCGCCGTGGTGGTGCTCGACTACGGTTCGGGCAACCTGCGCTCGGCGGAGCGGGCGCTTGTCGCCGCCGGCGCGGATGTCCGGGTGACCGACGATCTGGCCGCCGCTGCCGCCGCCGATGGTCTGGTGGTGCCGGGGGTGGGGGCGTACGCCGCGTGCATGGCCGGGATCGAGGAGTTGGGTGCCGGCCCGGTGATCGCCGAGCGGGTTGCCGCCGGCCGGCCGGTGCTCGGCATCTGCGTGGGCATGCAGGTGCTCTTCGAGCACGGTGACGAGCACGGCGTGGTGACCAAGGGGCTCGGGCTGCTGCCGGGCGGGGTGACCCGACTGGCCGCCACCAGGCTGCCGCACATGGGTTGGAACACGGTGCGGGCGCCCGAGGGGTCGGTGCTCTTCGCCGGGTTGTCGCAGCGGAGCCGGTTCTACTTCGTCCACTCGTACGCGATGGGTGACCCGGCGGCGTTGGCGGCTGCCGGTGCCGTGGTGACCACCGCCCATCACGACGTCGATTTCGTCGCCGCGGTGGAGCGGGGTCCGCTCTCGGCGGCCCAGTTCCACCCGGAGAAGTCCGCCGACACCGGTGCCGCGCTGTTGCGCAACTGGCTCGCCACGCTGCCCACCGGTGGCTGAGCGTCGTCGCCCGACGCCTGATCCGGTGGTGTCGCGGTGAGCCGGGAGCGGGCCCGACGGCGGGCGGAGCGGGAGGCGGAGCAGGCCCGGCAGCGGGCGGTCCGGCAGCGGCAGGTGGCACGCCGGCAGCGTCGCCGTGCGGTGCTTCGCCGGTTGACTCCGCGGCTGCGTCGGGGCCGTTCCGGGCGGCTGGCCCGGCACACCCGTGGTGAGCGGGCCGCCATCGTGCTGCTCACCGGCGCGGCGCTGATTCTGATCTGGTCGTTCGTCGACAACCTGGCGTTGCGTGTCGCGCTGATCGTGCTGTTGCTGCTTGTACTGCCGGCGATCGTGGTGATCGCCCTGGACCGCCGTACCTGATCGAGGAGAAGACGTTGAGCCTCACCCTGTTACCCGCCGTGGATGTCGCAGACGGCCGGGCCGTCCGGCTCGTGCAGGGCGCCGTCGGAAGCGAGAGCATCTACGGTGACCCGCTGGACTCCGCCCTGGCCTGGCAGCGGGACGGCGCTGAGTGGATCCACCTGGTCGACCTGGACGCGGCCTTCGGCCGGGGCACCAACGCGCACCTGCTCGCCGAGGTGGTGCGCCAGTTGGACGTGAAGGTGGAGCTTTCCGGCGGCATCCGTGACGACGAGTCGCTGCGGGCCGCGTTGGGCACCGGGGCGGCCCGGGTGAACATCGGCACCGCGGCGCTGGAGGACCCGGAGTGGTGTGACCGGGTGGTGGGGGAGTACGGCGACCGGGTCGCCATCGGATTGGACGTGCGGGGGCACACCCTCTCCGCGCGGGGTTGGACCCGGGACGGCGGCGACCTGTACGAGGTGCTGGAGCGGCTGGACAAGGCCGGCGCGAGTCGGTACGTGGTCACCGACATCACCAAGGACGGCACGATGCGCGGCCCGAACCTGGACCTGTTGCGCGAGGTGTGTGCCCGCACCGACCGGCCGGTGATCGCCTCGGGTGGGGTGTCCACGCTTGACGACCTGCGGGCGTTGGCGACCCTGGAGCCGGTCGGGGTGGAGGGTGTGATCGCCGGTAAGGCGCTCTACGCGGGCGCCTTCACGGTGGCCGAGGCGCTGCGGACCCTGGCCGAGGTGTGACGGTCACGCGGCTCGGGTCGGGTGGCCCGTGGGAGCAGCTCTACGGCTACTCCCGGGTGGTCCGGGCCGGCGATCGGGCCGTCACGGCCGGCTGCACCGCGACTGTCGACGGCCGGGTGGTGCATGTCGGTGACGCCGCCGCGCAGACCGCGCAGGCGCTGCGGATCGGTTTGGCAGCGCTTGCCGAGGTGGGTGCGGAGCCGGGTGACGTGGTCCGGACCAGGATGTACGTGACCGACCGGCGGTACGCCGACGAGGTGGGCCGGGCGCACAACGCGGTCTTCGGCGCGGTCCGGCCGGCGGCGACGCTCGTGGTGGTGGCCGCTCTGCTGGACCCGGAGCACCTGGTAGAGGTGGAGTTGGAGGCGTACCTCGGCGATCGCTGAGGTGGATCCGGCCGGCTCACGGTGCGAGCCGTGGACGGCCGCACCTCGGCCAGATAAGTTGTGCACAATTAAATCGCGGGCTATGGTTCATTGGTGACCGATGACCTGGTGCTGCGCCGGCAGGTGTGCTTCGCGCTCTACGCCGCGTCGCGCGCCCTGACCGACGTCTATCGGCCGATCCTCGACGAGTTCGGGCTGACCTACCCGCAGTACCTGGTGCTGCTGGTGCTCTGGGAGCGGCCCGACGCCGCCCCCACGGTGTCCGAGCTGGGCGCCGAGCTGCGGCTGGACTCCGGCACGCTCTCTCCGCTGCTCAAGCGGCTGGAGGGGGCGGGTCTGGTGCTCCGGCGGCGGTCGGCCCGCGACGAGCGGCGGGTCGAGGTCGGCCTCACCGAACAGGGGCGGGCGCTGCGCGAGCGGCTGTGCGACGTCCCGCCGCGCGTCGCGCAGGCCACCGGGCTCGACCTGAGCGAGCTGGTCGCGCTGCGCGACACCCTCACCCGGGTCACCGAGACCATCCACCGACAGAAGGAGCAGTGACTCTCGTGCAGGTTCTTTACACAGCGTCCGCGACCGCCAGCGGCGATGGCCGCGAAGGCCACGTCGAGACCTCCGACGGCACCTTCTCGCTCGACCTGGCCGCGCCGAAGGAGATGGGCGGCGCCGGTGGGGCAGCCAACCCCGAGCAGCTCTTCGCCGCCGGCTACGCGGCCTGCTTCCACAGCGCGCTGCGGCTGGTGGGCCGCCAGGCCAAGGCCGACGTGAGCGACTCCGTCGTCAGCGCCGAGGTGGGCATCGGCCCGAACGACAACGGCGGTTACGGGCTCACCGTGCAGCTCGTCGTCGACCTGCCCGCCGTGTCCCGGGAGGCCGCCGAGCGGATCGTCGAGCGGGCCCACCAGGTCTGCCCGTACTCCAACGCCACCCGCGGCAACATCGACGTCACGCTCACCGTCCGCGAGACCTCGGCCGCGTGACACCGCGGCCCCAGGCCCCCACGGACGAGAGGACCACCACCACGTGACCGACAATCGTGAGATCCACCTGGCCAGCCGACCGCAGGGCTGGCCCACCGAGGACATCTTCCGGCTCGTCAAGACCGATGTCCCGACGCCCGGACCGGGCCAGATCGTGGTCCGCAACCAGTACGTGTCAGTCGACCCGTACATGCGGGGACGGATGAACGACGTCAAGTCGTACGTGCCGCCGTTCGCGCTCGACGCGCCGCTGGAGGGTGCCGCGGTCGGCGAGGTGGTGGCCAGCGAGGCGGCGGACATCGCCGTCGGGGCCACCGTCCTGCACGGGCTGGGCTGGCGGGAGTACGCGCTGCTCGACGCCACCGCCGCCCGGCCGGTCGACCCGAGCCTGGCACCGGTCAGCGCGTACCTCGGTGTGCTTGGCATGACCGGGCTGACCGCGTACGCCGGGCTACTCGAGGTGGCGGCCATGAAGCCGGGCGAGACGGTCTTCGTCTCCGCGGCGGCCGGCGCGGTCGGCAGTCTGGTGGGCCAGATCGCCAAGCTCAAGGGTGCCGGTCGGGTGGTCGGCAGCGCCGGCTCGCCGGCCAAGGTGCAGCGGCTGATCGGGCTGGGTTTCGACGCCGCCTTCGACTACCACGACGGGTCGATCCGTGACTCGCTGCGCAGCGCCGCCCCGGACGGCGTGGACGTCTACTTCGACAACGTCGGCGGCGATCACCTGGAGGCGGCGATCTCGGCGATGAACCTGCACGGCCGGGCCGCCCTCTGCGGCATGATCGCGCAGTACAACGACGCCGAGCCGCCGGCCGCTCCACGCAACCTGGTGCAGGCCATCGGCAAGCGGCTCACCCTGCGGGGTTTCCTGGTCGGCGACCACAACCACCTGCGCGCCGCGTTCGTCCGTGACGTCGCGGGCTGGCTGCGCGAGGGCACCCTGTCCTACGACGAGACGATCGTGGACGGCATCGAGAACGCCCCGGCCGCGTTTCTCGGCGTTCTCCGCGGCGACAACGTGGGCAAGATGCTCGTCCGCGTGTAGGGAAGGGCACCCGGGTCAACGCCTGCGGTACGGCAAGAGCCCCTTCTCGCACGGGTTCGGGGCGCACTGACGGCACGGTGGTCGGCCCGAGAGGGCCGGCCACCGTCGTGTCACTGAGGGATAGGGTGGCGGCATGACGCTGGCGGTACGGGTGATCCCCTGTCTCGACGTGGACGCCGGGCGGGTGGTCAAGGGGGTCAACTTCCTCGATCTGCGCGACGCCGGTGACCCGGTGGAGTTGGCCGCGGCGTACGACCGGGCCGGTGCCGACGAGTTGACCTTCCTCGACGTCACCGCGTCCTCGAGCGACCGCGGCACCATGCTCGACGTGGTGCGCCGCACTGCCGAGTCGGTGTTCATCCCGCTGACCGTCGGTGGCGGTGTTCGCCAGGTCGCCGACGTGGACACGCTGCTGCGTGCCGGTGCGGACAAGGTCGGCGTGAACACCGCGGCCATCGCCCGGCCGGAGTTGATCGCCGAGATCGCCGACCGGTTCGGCCGGCAGGTGCTGGTGCTCTCCCTCGACGTGCGCCGTGCCCGGACCGACGCCACCCCCAGTGGCTTCGAGGTCACCACGCACGGGGGCCGCCGTGGCACGGGCATCGACGCGGTGCGATGGGCACAGCGGGGGGCCGAGCTGGGGGCGGGGGAGATCCTGCTCAACTCGATGGACGCCGACGGCACCAAGGCCGGTTTCGACCTGGAGTTGATCGCCGCGGTGCGGGCGGTGGTGGACGTGCCGGTGGTGGCCAGCGGGGGCGCCGGCGAGGTGGCCCACTTTCCGCCCGCTATCGGCGCGGGCGCGGACGCGGTGCTCGCCGCGAGTGTCTTCCACTTCGGCGAGCTGACCGTGGCCGAGGTCAAGGACGCGTTGCGGCACAGCGGCCACCCGGTGCGCTGAGGCGGTCAGTGCCCGCCGGAGTGCCCCTCCGGTGACCGGCGGGGCGTGGGAATCGACCGGACGGCGTATTCCTGCACGGCGGCGGCGTGGTCGGCTTCGTCCAGACTCCAGTCGGCGCTGCCGGGGGCGTGTCGGCGGGTCAGCACGCCCTGCACGGTGTCCACCATGGTCGCCACCCCGGCGCGGGGGCGGGTGCGCCAGAGCTGCTCACCCTCGGCGGTGATCCGGAACCAGCCGTCGGCGACGCTCACCAGCCCGGCACCGACCAGCCGCTGGACCGCGGCCTCCACCTCGTGCCGCTGCGGTATCGCGTGGTTGAGGTGGTCGGCGGTGGAGAGCACGTCGGTCAGGCGGACCCCCTCCGGTCGTCGACTCGTCGCCGACCGACGGTGCCGGCCGGCTCCGCTCGCGATGACGAGCGACACGAAGATCCAGGCGTCCGTCCAGCGCCAACCGTTCTCCCCCATGCAGAGATGATGACGGCGCGCGTCGCGGAAGGGAACACCCACCCTCCCATCTGGTACGCCGCACCACCACGACGTACCGGTTCGTGGACGGTGGGTGAGGTTTCAGCCGGCGGGGGTGACCGGCGCGGCGCTGCCCGGCGTGGGCGCGGGGTCCTCCGGTGCGGCAGCGGCGGGCACCTCGAACATCGGGATGAAGAGCTGGGCCAGCGGGCCGATGGCCAGCGCGTACGCGACGGTGCCCAGCCCGACAGTGCCGTCGAGCAGCCAGCCCAGCGCCAGCACGGTGACCTCGATGACGGTGCGCACCAGCCGGACCGACCGGCCCGGCCGGCGGGCCACGAAGCCGGTCATCAGCCCGTCTCGAGGGCCCGGCCCCAGTCGGGCACCGAGATAGAGGCCGGTGGCGGCACCGTTGGCGACGATCCCGGTGATCAGCAGCGCGATCCGGACGCCGAGCGGGCCACCGGGCGGCAGGAGGGCCAGGGTGGCGTCCACGACGAGGCCGACCACCACGACGTTGCTCACCGTGCCGAGCCCCGGCCGCTGTCGTAGTGGAATCCAGAGCAGCAGCACCAGCGCGCCGACGGCGATGGTGACGGTGCCGAAGGAGAGCCCGGTCAGCTTGGACAACCCCTGGTGGAACACGTCCCAGGGGTCCAGGCCCAGGTCGGAGCGGACCATCAGGGCCATGCTGACGCCGTAGAGCGCGAGTCCGAGGTAGAGCTGGACCAGTCGCCGCACGGGCCGCTGCCGCAGATTGCCAATCAGTGCCATGCGTGCCACTCTAGGTGCCAATCGTCGCAGAGGAAGAAGCCAATATCCGAGGAGTGGTCATGACCGGGCAGGTGCGAGGCGTCCAATTGGCCCGTCTTCTCGGCCAGTGGCACGCCCTGCCGGGCCGGCGGCGCAGCCCCGACTACGCCGCCCTGGCCGGCGCGGTCCGCGGTCTGCTCGCCGACGGCCGGTTACCGCTGGGCGTCCGACTTCCGGCCGAGCGGGAGCTGGCCGAGGCGCTGCGGATCAGCCGGACCACTGTCACCGCCGCGTACCGACAGCTGCGGGAGACCGGGCACCTGACCAGTCGCCGGGGGGCCGGCAGCTGGACGATGCTGCCCGGCAACCACCGGGTGGCCAGCACCGGCCTGTGGACCCCGCTCGACGACCGGGACATGCTCGACCTCGGCGTCGCCGCGTTGGCCGCCCCGCCGCAACTCCTGACCGCCGCCCGGGCGGCCACCGAGGACCTGCCCCGCTATCTGGGCGGTGCCGGCTACCACCCGACCGGCATCATCGAGCTGCGCGAGGCGGTGGCCGACGCGTACACCGCTCGGGGCCTGCCGACCTCGGCCGACCAGATCATGGTCACCAGCGGCACCCAACATGCCCTGGACCTGGTGTTGCGACTCGCGCTGGCCCCCGGCGGCAGCGTCCTGGTCGAGTCCCCGACCTACCCCAACGCGCTCGCCGCGCTGGCCGGCCGGCGCGCCCGGATCACCACCCACGGCCTGGCCGCCGATGCCGGTGGCTGGGACCCCGACCTGCTCCTGGGCAGCCTGCGGCAGACCCGGCCCAAGCTTGCCTACCTGATCCCGGAGTTCCAGAATCCGACAGGGCACCTGATGCCCGCCGCGCTACGTGAGCGGGTGGTGGCCACCGCCCACGCGGCCGGCACCGACCTGGTCATCGACGAGTCCTTCGTGGACCTCGCGCTTGACGACACCGAGGTGCCACCCCCGGTCGCCGTCCACGACCGGCACAGCCGGGTGATCAGCATCGGCGGGATGAGCAAGCCCTACTGGGGTGGCCTGCGGATCGGCTGGGTCCGCGCCGCCGCGCCGCAGGTGCAGCGGCTGGCCGCCGTCCGGGTCGGGGTGGACATGGCCAGCCCGGTGCTTGACCAACTTGTCGCGGTGCACCTGCTCGCCGATGCCGAGGCCATCGTCGCCGAGCGCCGCGTCCAGTTGACCGGCCAACGCGACGCCCTGCTCGGCGCGCTTGCGCACCGGCTGCCGGACTGGCGGGTCACCGTGCCAGGTGGTGGCGTGACGCTGTGGGCCGAGTTGGACGGTCCGGTCTCGAGCGCGTTGGCCCGGGCCGCCGAGGAGGTCGGCGTACGCCTGGCGCCGGGCCCCCGGTTCGGCCTGGACGGCACCCTGGAGCGCTTCCTGCGGCTGCCCTTCACCCTGCCCGCCGCGGACCTCGTGGAGGCCGTCGGGCGGCTCGCGGCGGTCCGCTACGACCTGGACCGGGGTGGCCGACAGCGGTGGCGGGAGCCGGCCGTCATCGCCTGAGCCCGCCGCCGGTAGCGACCGGATGGACCGACCTCCGGCCAGGTCTCCCCGGACCTGGCCGCGCTCGTCGCGGACCGCCGGGTAGGGGTGAGCGGTACCGTCACGTCCACCGCTCTGCCCGCAATGCGCCTTTCATCCCGTCGTGACTGCCACAATCTGCTGGTGGGCGAGGGTGCGACGGCGCGGGGGGTCCAGCGGAGCGCTCCGGGCTCCCGGGCCACCCGCCTCGAACTCTTCTACGACCTGATCTTCGTCTTCGCCTTTCTGAACGTCACCACCGTCACCGCCGGCAATCCGACCGCGCGCGGCCTGGCCCAGTGCCTGGTGGTGCTGGCGCTGCTCTGGTGGTGCTGGACCGGGTTCGCCGTGCTCGGCAACCTGGTCCGTACCGACCAGGGCATCGTCCCGCTGGTCGGCTTCGCGACAATGGCCGCCGCCTTCGTGCTGGCGCTGAGCCTGCCGAAGGCGTTCGTCGACCGCCCCGGCGGGCTGCCCGGCCCGTTGGTCTTCGCGGTCGGCTACTTCCTGGTCCGGGTGAGCGAGACGTCGATCTTCATCTGGGCCGGGCGGCGGAACCGGGACCTACGCCGACGCTGGCGACTGTTCGCCCTGCCGCCGCTGCTGGCCACGGCGCTCATCGTCGTCGCCGCACTGCTGCCGCAGCGGCTCTTCGACGGGAGCGCCGAGGGGGCTGCCCGGTTGGTGCTCTGGCTCGCGGCCCTGGCCGTGGAGTACGGGGCCGGGCTCACGCTGCGCGGCACCGGCTGGACGGTGCTCTCCGCCGGGCACTGGGCGGAGCGGCACGGCCAGATCGTCCTTATCGTCCTCGGTGAGGCCATCATCGCGCTCGGGCTCGCTCCCGGCGGCAGCGCCGTTCTGCTGCTGACCTGGCCGGTGCTCATCGCCGCGGTGCTCGGCGTCGCGGTGGCCGCGGCGCTGTGGTGGGCGTACTTCGACACCCTGGCGCTCGGCATGGAGCAGACCCTGCACCGGACCCGCGACCCCGCCGCCCGCGCCTCCCTGGCCCGCGACGCCTACACCTACCTGCACCTGCCGGTCATCGCCGGCGTCATCCTGTTCGCGCTCGGACTCAAGGGGCTGATCCACGAGGGAGCCGACGTCGGCACGCCGAGTTGGGGGGTTCCGCTGCCGAGCTTCGACCTGCTGGCGCTCTACGGCGGGGTAGCGCTCTATCTGCTCGCGCTCATCGTGCTGGGCCGGAAGATGCTCGCCGCCCCCCGCTGGCCCACGATCGGTGGAATTCTGCTGCTGCTCGTGCTGGTGCCGGTGGCCGGTTCGCTGCCCGAGATGTTCGCGTTGGCCATGCTGGCCGTGGCCACGTGGCTGGCCGTGGGGGCGCAGACGATCGTCGACGTCCGCCGGCGGCGCGAGGTCCGCGAGGTGGCGCTGGCGGAGCAACTCGCCGTGGAGGAGGACCAGACGAGGTGGCGGGGCCACCACCTGTGAGGGCCCCGTGCCGGCGGGGAGCCGGGCACGGGACCCTCTGTGGAATCAGAGTTCGGCGAGGCTGCCGGCGTACATCTTGTCGATCTCGCGGGCGAAGTTGCTCTCCACACCACGCCGCTTGATCTTCAAGGACGGGGTGATCTCGCCGTCCTCGATGGTGAGATCGCGGGGCAGGATGGTCACCTTCTTGATCTGCTCCCAGCGGTTGAGCCTGGCGTTGAGCTGGACGACGTGCTCGTCGATCATCGCCCGGGCCTCCGGCGAGGTGACGATCTCGGTGTAGCTGCGCCCCTCCAGCGGCCCGCCGGCGACCCAGCCCCGGATCCCGTCCGGGTCCAGCGTCACGAGCATCGTGCAGAAGTTGCGGGCCTGCCCGACGACTACCGCCTGCGAGGTGTACGGGCAGAGGGCCTTGAACAGTCCCTCGATGTGCGACGGCGCGATGTACTTGCCGCCCGAGGTCTTGACGAGGTCCTTCTTGCGATCGGTGATCTGGAGATAGCCCTGCTCGTCGAGGATGCCGATGTCACCGGTACGGAAGAAGCCGTCCTCGGTGAACACGGCGGCGGTCTCCGCCGGCAGGTTGTGGTAGCCGCGCATCACCGGTCGGCCGCGCAGCAGGACCTCCCCGTCGGCGTCCAGCCGGCACTCCAGGTCACCCAACGGCTGGCCCACAGTGCCGATCCGCAGCCCGCCCGGCGGGTTGACGAAGTTGCCGGCGCTGGTCTCGGTCAGGCCGTAGCCCTCCGAGATCGGCAGGTTCGCCGCGGCGAAGAAGGTGGCGATCTCCGGGCTGAGCGGCGCGGCGCCGGAGACCAGCACCCGCATCCGCCCGCCCAGGCGGGCCTGGAGCTTGCCGAACACCAACTTCTCGGCCAGCGCGTAGCGCAGCTTCAGCCCGGCCGGCACCGGCTTGCCCGCCTGCTCCAGGGCCACCTTCTCCTTGCCGACCCGCACCGCCCAGGCGAAGATCTTCGCCTTCGCGCCGCCCGCGCTCTGCGCGGTGGTCACCGCCCGGTTGTAGACCTTCTCGTAGATCCGGGGGGCGCCGCACATGAGCGTCGGACGGATAACCGACAGCATGTCGACAAGCTTGTCCACCCGCCCGTCGACGTAGGTGGGCAGCCCCACGTGGGTGGCGCCGCAGAGCAGTGTCTTGCCGAACGAGTGCGACAGCGGCAGCCACAGGTACTGCAGATCGTCGTCGAGCAGCAGCCCGGCCTCGGCCTGTGCCACAGCCTCCCAGCACCAGCCGCCGTGCAGCAGCTCGACGCCCTTGGGTCGGCCGGTGGTGCCCGAGGTGTAGATCAGGGTGGCCAGGTGGTCGGGGCCGATGCCGGCCACCAGCATGTCGATCAGTTCCGGTTCGGCGGCCAGCGCGCGGGCGCCCTGTTCCTCAAGCTCGCTGAGGGTCAGTTGCGGGATCGCGGCGGCGGGGTCGGCGGCGCCGTCGAGGAGCACCACGTGGGTGAGCGCGGGCAGGTCGGCGCCGACGATCTTCGCCGCCTGGGTCGGGTCTTCCGCGAACAGCACCTTCGACCCGGAGTCGGCGAGGATGTACGTCGCGTCCGCCGGTTCGGTGGTCGGGTAGACGGTGGTTGTCGCACCACCGGCACACAGGATGCCGAGGTCGATGATCACCCAGTCCAGCCGGGTGTTGGCGAGGATCGCGACCGGATCCTCCTGGCCGATACCCAGCCCGTGCAGGCCGGCGGCGACCGCCTTGGCACGCTGGCTGACCTGCGCCCAGGTCAGCCAGGCCGGCCCCGAGTCGTCGGCGTTCGGGGACGCGAAAGCGTGCCGGTCGGGGGTGGCCGCCACGCGCTTGAGGAACATGTCCGGGATAGAGCGGTACGGTACATCGAGAGCCATCGCTGTAGCCGCCTTCGAGGGTGGTGGCGTGACGGTGATCACGTCGTGAGGGTTACCGAAGAGTATTGCCTGGCGGGGTGCATCGGCTAGCCCTGGTGATCATCCGGCCGTCCTACCCTCCGCCCGGTCCGGTCGATTCAGGCGTACCGGGCGGCCACAATTGACCAGTCGTAGGTGGCACGAACCCAGTTGCGCCGTGCGGCGAGCGCGTCGCGCAAGCCGTCGTCCCCGCTGGCCAGCAGCGACTCCTCGACATCGAGGTACGCGGCCAGCCCCTTGTTGAACTGGTCCGCCGCGGCCCGCAGCGCGTCCGCCTCGTTCGCGCCGCTGTCGCGGGCGAGCACCGTCACCAGGTTGTGCGCGTCCGGGTCCACCTGGCTCTCCTTGCCGTAGGAGAACAGGTCGTTGCACCAGCAGACCAGGTCCACCGCCAGCAGATCCAGGGCGACGAGCGCCGGCTCGACGCGCCGGGTCACCCCGAGCGGCCGGGCCGCCGCCAGGTCGGTAAGCGTGAGGCACGGGCGTACCCCGCCGATGTGTCGCCGCAGTTGGACGTACTCCGCCACCTCGGGCACCCGCCGACGCTCCCGGTTGGTCGCCTCCCAGAGCAACGCCAGCAGGTACTCCCGCATCTGGCTGACGAACCGCAACAGCAGGGCCGGGTGGTCGTGCAGTCGGGTACGGCGGCACAGGTCGTGCAGCGCGTCACCGAGCGGCCCGACGGTGGGCGGTGCGACGTTCGGGTCGCCGCATCGGTCCAGCACGTCGATCAGGGTGCTGATCGCCGGCCCCAACCGGGCCGGATTGGCGCCAAGGCCGTCCTCGTCGCACGCGTCGTCCATCACGAAGAGCCAGCTGATCAGGTCGGTGAGCAGGCGCAGCCCGTCCACCGACCCGTCCGGGCAGGCCCGTCCGGCCAGGCCGGCGGCGTCGGCCCGTTGTAGCCGGTGCACACGTTGGCTGGAATCGACCAGCCCAAACGTGCGCGCCCACTCGACGCTCTCGCTCGCCACCTGCTCTGTGGCGCCATGGTGCCCGCCCCGAAAGGGAGGCTCCCGCAGCGCCGAAATCGCAAAATTCCGCACAGTGCGCCCCCACTTCGTACCGCCCGGCGCGGAGCGGCGCGGTGAAGCGTACGGGAGGAGACATCAGTACGCGTCGCTGGGTGTGGGGAACGCCACACTTGACTTGTGACCGCTTAAGCTCAGGGAGTCACATGCCCAGGCTGGCGCCGCGCAGTTGCCGCGCGGCTGCGGTGGTGCCGTCCAGTTGGACCCGCGCCACCCGCTGCCGGCCGGAGAGGAACAGGGCCAGTTCGGCGGGGGCGCCGACCAACCGCAGCGGCTCCCCGCCCCGACCGACGGAGATCTCGCCGTGACCGGGTGCCTGCACGTAGAGGTCCGCCGGAAAGCGGCGCAGGGCCAGCCGGGCCAGTGTGGCGACCCGCTTCCACAGGGCGTTCTGCAGGCCGGCGGGCAGGTCGCGCGGCTGCCACCCGGAGCCGGCCCGCCGCACGTCCTCGTGATGGATGAAGAACTCCATCGTGTTCGCCAACTCGTCGGTGAGCGGGTTGCTGACCGGGCTCCACAGCGGCGGCCGGCGTACCTGCGCCACCAGCTCCGGGTAGGGCCGCGCGGCGAGTCGGCGGCGCACCCGTTCGGCGTAGCCGCGCAGCGGCGGCAGCAGGATCCCGCCGGCCGCGTCGGGGCGGCGCTCCCGCAGCACCAGGTGCGCGGCGAGGTCACGGGTCACCCACCCCTCGTTGATCGTCGGGGCGTCCGGCCCGAGGGCCAGCAGAAGATCGGCCAGCGCCTCGCGCTCGGCTCGGGCGTACCGCGGCATGGGCCGATCGTAGGCCCGGTCGCTCGTCGGCGCGCGGCAACGGCCGGCGGGCCGTCGCACGCCGCCTGTCGCCATCCGGTACGTGACGGTCGACATATCCGCTCCGGGTCGGCGGCGCTGGCCCGGACCGGTAAGGATGAGGGAGATAATTGCGGCTTACGGCGGGGGAGAGCGTGGCGAGCAAGACAAGTCGGGACGTACTCAGTCGAGGGCTGGGCGTCCTGCGGCAGGCGATCCGCGAGCAGCCCCGAATCTTCACGGTCGCTGTGGTCGGCAGCGTGCTCTTCGGTGGAATGATCATCGTGAGCGCGCGGGTCGTCGGGACGGTCATCGGTGAGGTGGCGCTGCCGGCCATCTCCCGCGGTGAGGTGGGCGCCGGGACCCTGGCGTTGGCCGCGACCGCGTTGTTCGGGATCAGCGTGCTGCGGGTGGCGGGCATCTTCGGCCGCCGGCTCGGGGCGGGCTACATGCAGTACCGCCTCCAGGCCTCCTACCGCCGCCGGGTCACCCGCCGCTACCTGGAGCTGCCGCTGTCCTGGCACCACCGCAACTCCACCGGCACCCTGCTGTCCAACGCCAACTCCGACGTGGAGGCGGCCTGGTACCCGATCGCACCGCTGCCCTTCGCCGTCGGCACGCTCGTGATGCTTGTCGGCGCGATCGTGTCGCTCTTCGCCACCGACTGGGCGCTCGCCCTGGTCGGCCTGGCGGTCTTCCCCGCGCTGTTCGCGCTCAACGTCGTCTACTCCCGCCGGATGGCACCCCGCCAGGCCCGGGCGCAGCGCCTACGCGCCGAGGTCAGCGGCATCGCCCACGAGAGCTTCGACGGCGCCCTGGTGGTCAAGACGATGGGCCGCGAGGCCCAGGAGACCGCCCGGTTCGCGGGTCGCGCCGGTGAACTGCGCGACTCGTTGATCGCTGTCGGTCGGCTGCGCGGCGTCTTCGACCCCCTGTTGGAGACCCTGCCCAGCCTCGGCACCCTCGCCGTGCTGGTGGTCGGGGCGTTCCGGCTGCGCCAGGGCGCGATAAGCGTGACCGAGTTGGTGAGCGTGGCCTTCCTCTTCACAGTGCTGGCCTTCCCGGTGCGGGCCATCGGTTGGGTGCTTGCCGAGTTGCCGCGCAGCGTCGCCGGCTGGGACCGGGTCCGCCGGGTGCTCGACGCCACCGGCGAGATGCCGTACGGGCGGCGCGTGCTCGACCCGGCCGGTGCCGGCCCGGCCACCCTCGCCTTCAGTGACGTGCACTTCTCCTACCCGCCGGCCGAGGCGCACCAGGCCGGTGCGCAGGTCCTCGGCGAGGTCGGCTTCACGGTGCCGGCCGGCCGGACGGTGGCCCTGGTCGGGCCCACCGGCGCCGGCAAGTCCACGATCGCCTCGCTCGCGGTGCGCCTCGTCGATCCGGACTCCGGCATCGTCACCCTGGACGGGGTGGACGTGCGCGAGCTGACCGCCGCCTCGCTGGCCGGCACTGTGGCGTTGGTCGCGCAGGTGCCGTTCGTCTTCGACGACACGGTCCGGGCGAACATCGCCCTCGACCGGCCGGGCATCGACGACGAGGCGGTCTGGGCGGCGTTGCGGTTGGCCGAGGCGGACGGGTTCGTCGCCGCGTTGCCCGAGGGCCTGGACACCATGGTCGGCGAGCGGGGCACCTCGCTCTCCGGTGGGCAGCGTCAGCGGCTCACCCTGGCCCGCGCGTTGGCCGGCCGGCCGCGCCTGCTGGTGCTCGACGACGCGACGAGCGCTGTCGATCCGCGGGTGGAGGCGGCCATCCTGGCCGGGCTGCGGTCCGCGTCGGCCGAGCCGGGGGTGCCGGTCGCGTCGATCCTGGTGGTGGCGTACCGGCGGGCCACCATCGCGCTCGCCGACGAGGTGATCTACGTGGAGCAGGGCCGGGTGCTCGCCCGGGGCACGCACAGCGAGTTGTTGGCCACCGTGCCCGGCTACGTCGACCTGGTCACCGCCTACGAGCAGGCGGAGGTCGAGCGGGCGCAGGAGAGCGCGTACGGCGACGAGGTCGCGTCGCTGCCCTCGGGCCTGGAGATCGAGGTGGACCGGTGAGCGCGAGGAGTGCAGCGAAGCGGAGCCCCGCAGTCGCGAACGAAAGGCCGGCTCGGTGAGCGCGAGGAGTGCAGCGAAGCGGAGCCCCGCAGTCGCGAACGAAAGGCCGGCTCGGTGAGCGCGAGGAGTGCGGCGAAGCGGAGCCCCGCAGTCGCGAACGAAGGGCGGGATCCGGTGACGACGGTGGATGGTGCCGAGCGGGAGGAGACGACCTGGCAGACCCTGCGTCGTGGGTTGGCGCTGTCGCCTGAGTTGCGGACCGGCCTGGCCGGCACCCTGGCGCTGGCGTTGGTCTACATGGTTGGTCGGGTGGCCGTGCCGGTGGCCGTGCAGCAGGGCATCGACCGGGGCATCGTGGGCGGCCTGAACCTCGACGTGGTGTGGTCGGTGGTGGCGGTCACCGCGGCGATCCTGACTGTCACGACGGTCTGCGGCTATCTGATGATGCGCCGGCTGTTCACGGTGAGTGAGACGGCGTTGGCCAACGTCCGGACGCGGGCGTTCCGTCACGTGCACGACCTGTCGATGTTGCACCAGCAGTCCGAGCGGCGGGGCTCGCTCGTTTCCCGGGTCACCAGCGACGTCGACCAGATCACCCAGTTCCTCCAGTGGGGTGGGGTGATCCTGTTGGTGAACCTCGGTCAGCTGGTGGTCACCACCGCCGTCATGCTCGCGTACTCCTGGCAGTTGACCCTTGTGGTGTTGGCCGCGTTCCTGCCTGCGGTGTTCGTGATCCGGCAGTTGCAGCGCCGGTTGGGTTCGGCGTACGCGACGGTGCGTCAGCGCACCGGGACGCTGCTCGGCACGATCGGCGAGAGCGTGGTGGGCGCGCCGGTGATCCGGGCGTACGGGATCGCGGGGCGTACCGAGCGGCGGTTGGACGAGGCTATCGACGGGCAGCGGCTGGCGCAGCAGCGGGCGATCCGGATCAGCATCGTGGGTAGCTCGGTCGGCGAGTTGGCGGCGGGGCTGGCGTTGGCGGGTGTGGTGGTGCTCGGGGTCACGCTCGGTGTGGACGGGACGCTGTCGATCGGCCAGTTGACCGCGTTCCTGTTCCTGGTGACGCTCTTCATCCAGCCGGTGCAGATCGCCACCGAGGTGCTCAACGAGGCGCAGAACGCGATCGCCGGTTGGCGCCGGGTGCTGGATGTGCTTGACGTCGCTCCGGATGTGGCAGACCCGGGGGAGCAGGGGCGCAAGCTGCCGGCCGGGCCGTTGGACATCCGGTTCGCCGGGGTGCGGTTCGCCTACCCGGGTGGCCCGCCGGTGCTGCACGACATCGACCTGGAGATCGCGGCGAAGAGCCGGGTGGCGGTGGTCGGCGAGACCGGCAGCGGCAAGACCACCTTCGCGAAGTTGCTGACCCGGTTGATGGACCCGTCGGCCGGGGCGGTGCTGCTGTCCGGGGTGCCGCTGGCGCAGGTGCGGTTCGACTCGCTGCGTTCCCGGGTGGTGATGGTGCCGCAGGACGGGTTCCTCTTCGACGCGACGGTGGGGGACAACGTCCGGTTCGCCCGGCCGGAGCTGACCGACGAGGAGCTGAGCGTGGCCTTCACGGAGCTGGGCCTGTCGGATTGGCTGGAGGGTCTGCCGGCGGGTCTGGACACGCCGGTCGGCGAGCGTGGCGAGGCGCTCAGCGTCGGTGAGCGGCAGTTGGTCGCGTTGGCCCGCGCGTATGTGGCCGACCCGGATCTGTTGGTGCTGGACGAGGCGACGAGCGCTGTGGACCCGGCGACCGAGGTGCGCCTGCAGCGCACCCTGGACGCGGTCACCAGGGGGCGGACCACCCTCGCGATCGCGCACCGGCTCTCCACGGCCCAGGCCGCCGACGAGGTGATCGTTGTGGATCGGGGGCGGGTGGTGCAGCGGGGCCCGCACGACGAGCTGGTCCGCGACGCCGACTCGGTCTACGGCCTGCTCTACGCCTCCTGGCTGGAGCAGACCAGGTGAGGCGTCCGCGCGCTGAGTGGTGGACGCCGGCGGCCGGGTGCTCTAGGCTCCGGGTTAGGTAAGCCTAACCTTTGAGGAGGTCGCGCCATGCGGCCCAACCCCGCCGAGATCGTTCGTACCCTGGTCGCCGGCCGGCTGCCCGGCCTGGTCCATCTCGCGCACCGGCCGAGCCCGCACCACGTCCGGCACGTGACCGACCCGGAGGGGCGGGTGCTGCTGCTGGTGCCGGTGGCCAGCCACCTGGCCGCCGCGCTGCGACCGGTTGCCGGGGTCGGCGACGTCGCGGTGGTGCTCGACGTGCTCGACCTGCCGCCCGCCGCCGGTGCGCCGGGTCTGGGCCGGGCCTGGGTTTCCGGCTGGGCGGTCGAGCTGCACGGCGACGAGGTCCGCCGGGCGGCGCTCGACTTCGCCGCGGTGGAGCCGACCGGTGACCTGCTCGACCTGGGCACCCGGTTCCGGCTGTTCCGCTTCGAGGTGGTCGAGGTCCGTTGGGAACGCGCCGGCGCCGTGCTCCGGATCGACCCGGGGGAGTACGCGGAGGCGGAGCCGGACCCGGTGCACCCGGTCGAGGCGCGGCTGCTCGCCGACCTCTCCGAGCGCCACGGTGCCCAGGTGACCGCGTACCTGCGCCGGCAGCTCGGCCTGACCGAGCGGACCCTCGACGGGCCGCCCCGGGTGGTGCGGATCGACCGCTACGGGCTGGTGGTCGCGCTCGGCCACCCCGGCGCCCGGCGTCGGATCCGGTTGGCGTTCCCCGATCCGGTGACCGACCCGGCCGACCTGCCGCGACTGCTGCCGCCGCTGCGCCTGCCCGCCGGCACCCGCCCATCGGGCTGAGCGCGACCCGTGCCGCGCCGGCCCGCGGGCGCGTCAGACCGGCAGCGGGCCGGTGAGGTAGCGCTGGATTGTCGGGCCGATAGCGGCGACAAGGGTTTCCGGGTCCGCGGAGGCGACCGGCTCCAGGCGCACCACGTGCCGCATCATGGCCAGGCCGATCATCTGGGTGGCCACCAGGGAACCGCGCAGCGGCAGTTGGGCCGGGTCGACGTCGAGCTGTTCGAGCACCCGCCGCAGGACCTGGGTGGTGACGAACTCGCGCAGCAGGCGAGCGGTCCACTCGTTGCTCACCGCGGAACGCAGCAGTGCCTGGGCGGCGCTGCCGGCCGGTGAGTCCCAGATGCCGAGGAACGTGCGCACCAGGCGCTCGCCGGCGCCGTCCGGGTCACCGACGAGCACGTCCGGCAGGAACTGGCCAGGGTCGACCGGAAAGTCCATCGCGGTGCGGAAGAGCTGGTCCTTGCTGCCGAAGTAGTGGTGCACCAACGCCGGGTCGACGCCGGCGGTGGCGGCGATGGCGCGGATCGAGGCGGAGTCGAAGCCACGCTCGGCGAACGCGCTGCGCGCCGCGTCGAGGATCGCCTCCCGGGTGTCCGGGTTGCCGGGTCGCCGGCCGGTCCGCCGCGTCATCGCCGCCCCTCGTTCGTCCGCCTGGGCAGCCGTGGGCCGATCCGCCCACGGCTGCCGCAGCCTCACCCGCTGCGTCGGCGCAGGGTGGCCGCCGCGAGCACCAGCGCCAGCACCACCGCGCCGAGCACCACCGCCACGTCCCACCACATTGTGCCGGTCGGCTCGGCGTGGGCGCCGACCTCCTGCAACGCCTCGATGGCGTACGACAGGGGGAAGGCGTCACTGAGCGCCTGGAGCCAACCGGCCATCTCGTCGCGGGCCACGAACAGCCCGCAGAGCAGCAGTTGGGGGATCACCACGACTGGCAGGAACTGTACTGCCTGGAACTCGGTACGCGCGAAGGCGCTGCACAGCAGCCCGAGCGCGACGCCGAGCACGGCGTCGACGACAGCGATCCCGATCACCAGCCAGCTGCTGCCGGCGGTGTCCAGGTCGAAGATCCAGTACGCCACGGCGGCGGCGACGGCCGCCTGTGCGGCAGCGGCCAGCCCGAACGCGATGCCGTACCCGAAGAGCAGGTCGAGCTTGCCCAGCGGCGTGGTGAGCAGCCGCTCCAGGGTGCCGGAGGTGCGTTCCCGGAGCATGGCGATGCTCGTCACCAGGAACATGATCACGAAGGGGAAGATGCCGAGCATCACCAGCGCGACCCTGTCGAACGTGCTCGGCTGGCCGGGTGGGGTCGGCTGGTCGGCGTACATGAAGTGGACGAGGGTGAGCAGGACGGCCGGCACCACCACGAGCAGCGCGATGGTCCGGCGATCGTGCCGGAGTTGACGCAGGATGCGGCCGGTGGTGGCGACCAGGATCCGGGGGTTCATGAGGGCTCCTGTCCGGCTTGCGAAGCGGTGCTGGTCGGGTCCGCCTCGCTGGCCCGGATCAGGCGCAGGAACGCCTCGTCGAGGTCGTCCACTCCGGCGGCGGCGCGGATGGCGGCCGGGCTGTCGTCGGCGATCAACCGCCCCTGGCGGATCAGCAGCAACCTGTCGCAGCGGGCCGCCTCGTCCATCACGTGGCTGGACACCAGCAGGGTGGTGCCGGCGGCGGCCATCGCGTGGAACCGGGCCCAGAGGTCGGCCCGCAGCACCGGGTCCTGACCGACGGTCGGTTCGTCGAGAATGACCAGCTCCGGCTCCCCGACCAGGGCGCAGGCCAGCGAGGCGCGGCTGCGTTGACCGCCGGAGAGGGTGGCGACCAGTTGACCGGCGGCCTCGGCCAGCCCGACATCGCGTATCGCCCGGTCGGCCTCGACCCGCCCCCGCCCGTGAAGGGCCGCGAAGTAGCGGGCGTTCTCCCGGACGGTCAGGTCGGCGTAGACGCTCGGTGCCTGGGTCAGGTAGCCCACCCGGTGCCGCAGCGCCGGGGTGCCCGCCGGTTGCCCGAGGACGGTGACCGTCCCGCCGTTGACCACCTGAACCCCGACCACGGCGCGCATGAACGTGGTCTTGCCACTGCCGCTGGGGCCGAGCAGCCCGGTGACGGCGCCGCTGGTGACCCGGCAACTGATGCGGTCCAGCACCCGCCGCCCGCCCCGGTCGACGACCAGGTCGCGGACGGCTATCGCGTCGTGCATCGTGCACCTCCCAAGAAACTCATCATCTGTTGAAATCAACGCTAGATGAAATACCGAGCCGGGCGCAACGGCCGGGAGCGGTGGCCGACTGTCCGCTGTTGCGGAGAGCATGAGAACGGGCAGTAGGCTCCGGACCGGACACCGAGTCCGCCAACGGGCATTGCGCGCTGATCGGACGTACGGCACGATGGCGCGGTGGGTCACGCTCCGTTACCGGACAGCGGTTTTCTTGAGGACTGGGCCGCGCGGTTGCGGCAGGGCGCCGAGCGGCCGGTCGTCGGCATCCTGCTGCGCGGCAGCCACGCCCGCCGGGCCGCCACCGCGCACAGCGACGTCGACCTCGACGTGCTGGTCGGCGGGGCACCGTACGCCGCACGCCAGGCGTACCTGGCCGAATCAGCTGGTCGGGTCACCCACGTCTCGGTCGCCGCCCGGGACGTCCGCTCCTGGGTGCACCGGCTCGGCGAACCGGCCGACTGGGCGTTCGGGCTGCCGGTCACCGCACCGGCGCGGCTGCTCTGGGCCGACCCGCACTGGCGGCCCCGAATCGACCTGCCGGTGCTCTGTCAGCCCGCCGAGCCACCCCGGCTCGAGGAGTTGATCGCCACGCTCGGTAAGGCAGCCGCCGCCCGGTCCGCCCACGACCGCCTCGGGGTCCGGCTCGCCGTCGCCGACCTGGCTCGGCTGTGCCCGTCGGTGCTGCGACCCGCCAACCCGTCGGTGCGGGTCCACTCCCGTCGGGCGGCCTTCGCGGCGGCCCTGGACCTGCCGGTGGCCCCGCCGGGCTACCGGGCGGACATGCTGCTCTGCCTCGGACTGCGACCAGGGGCCACCGGCCAGCTGTGGGCCGCCGCCGTACGACTGGTCGCCGGCACCCTGCCGTTGATCCGGCCGTACGCCGAGGAGATCGCCGAGGCCACCGGTGCGGACCTGGCCGCCGCCCTTGTCGACGGCCGGCTGGACCGTTACGTGGCCCAGCTGGCCCGGCCCGAGGGGTCCGCGCCGCAGCCCTGCCGGGAGCGGTCGCCGGTGCCCGCGCCACGTGCGGGACACTTGGACACTGTGTCCGTACCTGACTCGCCGGCGACCGGCGTCCCCAGCGATCCGAGCGACCCGGTGGCAGCCGGGTCGGCCCGCCCGTCCCGACTCGACGCGGCCATCGCGGCCCGGCTGCGCCGCACCGCCGACGGTCTGGTCGCCGCGGTGGTCCGCGCGCACGACTCCGGAGAGGTGCTGATGGTCGCCTGGATGGACGACGAGGCGCTGCACCGCACCCTGACCACCGGCCGGGCCACCTACTGGTCGCGCAGCCGACGCGAATACTGGGTCAAGGGGGCCACCTCCGGGCACCACCAGTACGTCCGCTCGGTGGCGCTGGACTGCGACGGGGACGCCCTGCTGGTGAGCGTGGAGCAGGTCGGTGCGGCCTGCCACACCGGACACCGGACCTGCTTCTTCACCGAGTTGCCCGTCACCGCCCCGGAGGGCCGGTGAGCCGGCGCGGCGCAGCCCGGCGCAGCCCCGCAGCCGCGAACGAAAGGCAGACCCAGCCATGACCGACGGCATCGTCAGCCCCGACCTGGGCACCTTCACCGAGCTGGCCGCCGACTGGCGGGTGGTGCCGGTGACCCGGCGGCTGCTGGCCGACGCGGAGACGCCGGTCGGGGTCTACCGCAAGCTGGCCGGGGGGCCCGGCACGTTCCTGCTGGAATCCGCCGAGCAGGGGGTCGGCTCGGCCGGCATGGCCTGGTCGCGATACTCGTTCGTCGGCGTACGGAGCAGCGCCACCCTGGTCGAGCGGGACGGCGTGGCGACCTGGCTCGGCCAGCCGCCGGCGGGGTTGCCCACCGAGGGTGACCCGGTGCGGGTGCTGCGGGAGACGGTGGCGGCGCTCGCCGGCCCGGCCGGGGACCCCTCCGACGGTCTACCGCCGCTGACCGGCGGCATGGTCGGCTACCTCGGCTACGACCTGGTGCGCCGCTTCGAGCGGCTGCCCGAGCTGACCGAGGACGACCTCGGCGTGCCGGAGTTGGGCATGATGCTCGCCACCGACCTGGTGGTGCTCGACCACTACGACGGCTCGGCGATCCTGGTCGCCAACGCGGTGCTGCCGCCGCTGGACGCCCCGGACCGCGCCCCGCAGGTCGCCGCCGCGTACCACCACGCGGTGGGCCGGCTGGACGCGATGACCACGGCGCTGTCCCGCCCCATCCCCCCGATGATCTCCACCGTCGAGCGTCCGCAGGTCGGGGAGGTGCTCTGCCGTACGCCCGACGGCGGCTACCCGAAGGCGGTGGAGGCGGCCAAGGAGGCGATCCGGGCCGGTGAGTGCTTCCAGATCGTGCTCTCCCAGCGCTTCGAGCGTTCGACGCACGCCGACCCGCTTGACGTCTACCGGGTGCTGCGTACCAGCAACCCCAGCCCGTACATGTACCTGCTGCGCTTCGACGGGTACGACATCGTCGGCTCGTCCCCGGAGGCGCACCTGAAGGTCACCGGCGGTGCGAACGGGCGGCGTCACGTGTTGCTGCACCCGATCGCCGGCACCCGGCCGCGCGGCGACACCCCCGCCGCCGACGCCGTGCTCGCCGCGGAGCTGCTCGCCGATCCGAAGGAACGGGCCGAGCACGTGATGCTCGTCGACCTCGGCCGCAACGACCTGGGCCGGGTGTGTCAGCCCGGCAGCGTGGAGGTGCCCGAGTTCGCCACCATCGAGCGGTACAGCCACGTCATGCACATCGTCTCCACCGTCACCGGCACGTTACGCGACGATCAGAGTGCGTTCGACGCGCTCGCCGCGACGTTCCCGGCCGGCACCCTCTCCGGTGCGCCGAAGGTGCGGGCCATGGAGATCATCGAGGAGTTGGAGCCGGTCCGCCGCGGCCTCTACGGCGGCACTGTGGGCTACTTCGGCTTCGGTGGCGACCTGGACATGGCGATCGCCATTCGGACCGCGCTCATCCGTGACGGCCGCGCCTACGTGCAGGCCGGAGCCGGTGTGGTGGCCGACTCGGATCCGGCCGCCGAGGAGCAGGAGACGCGCAACAAGGCCGCCGCCGTGTTGGCGGCGATCGCCGCCGCCGAGACGTTGCGAGCGGCTCGGTGAGCGCGAGGAGCGCAGCGCAGCGGAGCCCCGCAGTCGCGAACGGAAGGGGTGGCTCGGTGAGCGCGAGGAGTGCAGCGCAGCGGAGCCCCGCAGTCGCGATCGGAGGGGTGGTCCGGTGACTGACGGCGAGCGGTCCGCCGGGGGCCGGCGCGAGTTGACGTACGCCGTGCTGCTCTGCCTGGTCGGCGCGGGCCTGGCGCTGTGGGCCGCGACGCGGACCTGGTCGGTCGAGCTGACCGTGCGCCCGGCGCCGCTGCCGCCGGTACGGGAGACCCGCAGCGGTGCGGGGCTGCTGCCGTGGCTGCCGGCGTTGGCCCTGGTGACGTTGGCCGGCGGTGGCGCGGTGCTGGCGACCCGGGGCCGGCCGCGGCAGGTGCTCGGCGCGGTGCTCGGGGTGCTCGCGCTGGCGGTGGCGGCCGGTGCTGGGTACGGGCTGGGCGTCGACGTCGACGGCTCGGTGAACCGGCAGTGGCCGGTGCTCTGCCTGCTCGGCGGCGTGCTGGCGGCTGCCGGTGGGTTCTGGACGGCGGTGCGCGGCGCTGGCTGGCCGGCGATGGGCGCCCGGTACGAACGGCCGGGGCGCACCGCGCCGGGGGGCGCACCATCGCCGAGCGGCACACCGGACTCGTCCGCGCCGATGGCCGGGCGGCGGACCACCGAGGCGTGGGACGCGCTTGATCGGGGTGAGGATCCGACGACCGACTGACGGCGACGGCCGTTACCGTCGGTGGGGTCAGCCGACCGGCTGACGGTCCCGCTGCGGTCGCTGGGTGGCGGCGCGGGCGGCGGTCAGTTCGGCCACCAGGCGGTTGAGTTCGGCGCGCTGGTCGGCGCGGGCCCGGTCGGCGCAGACCGCCTCCCAGGCGTTGCCACGCGCTGTGCGCATCCGCCCTTCGCCCACCACTGCCCGTTCCACGGTGTGCACCACCCCGACGGCCAGCGATGCCACCGTCCGCGAGATGGTCGTCAGGCCGATTGTCGCTTGCGGCTCGGACATGCTCATGGTCACCTCGCACGAGGAGTTGCGACGGTCGGGGCAGGCGCCTCATCGAGTCTGCCCGAGGACGATGCTGGCCGGTTGACGTTTCGCCGTCGTGACCGCCCGGTCAACTGTCCCGCCCCGGCCGTGACCAGGGACCGTCCGTTCGGCCTTGAGCTTGCTCACAACATCGATCGACGCCGTTGTCGTCGGGCGCCGGTCCGGAACTGGTGGCATGATCGATGCAACGGCACCTGCTGACCGCGGGCCGTCAGGCTCCATACCGGGTGACGATTGTCGATACGGGAGGTGGCGCTGCGTGACACACCGTTCACGGCAAGTCGGCCATTATGCCGCAGCCCTTTTCGTGAGCAGCGCCATACCCCCGGCATTCGGTGTCGGTCGGCTGCCCCTAGCATCGGCCCATGACGCCCGGAGAGGGGAGTCCGTTGGTGACTGCTGAGCATGCGCACGCGGAGGGGGACGATGCCGGTCAGGCAGCGTCCGTAAGCGTGCTCGACGAGATTCTGGCTGGCGTGCGTGAGGACGTCGCCCGACGCCAGGAGCAGGTTCCGCTGGAGCGGATCCGTGCACTGGCGGCGGCGGCGCCGCCGCCGCTGGACGCGTACGCGGCGTTGCGTAAACCGGGCGTGGCCGTGATCGCCGAGGTGAAGCGCTCGTCGCCGTCCAAGGGGCGGCTGGCCGAGATAGCCGATCCGGCCGACCTGGCTGTCGACTACGCGGCCGGTGGGGCGCGGGTGATCAGTGTGCTGACCGAGGGGCGCTGGTTCGGTGGCTCGCTCGACGACCTGGCCGCCGTGCGGGCCGCGGTGAGTGTGCCGGTGCTGCGTAAAGACTTCGTGGTCTCCAGTTACCAGGTGCACGAGGCACGCGCGCACGGCGCCGATCTGGTGCTGCTGATCGTCGCCGCCCTTGAGCAGAACGTGCTGATGGGCCTGCTGGAGCGGATCGAGTCGTTGGGCATGACCGCGCTGGTCGAGGTGCACGACGAGGAAGAGGCCGACCGCGCGCTGGAGGCGGGCGCTCAGGTGATCGGGGTCAACGCCCGTGACCTGCGTACCCTTGAGGTCGACCGGTCGGTGTTCGAGCGGATCGCGCCCGGCCTGCCCAGCAGCGTCGTCAAGATCGCCGAGTCCGGCGTGCGTGGTCCGCACGACCTGATCCGGTACGCCTCCGCGGGTGCTGACGCGGTCCTCGTGGGCGAGGGCCTGGTCACCCAGAAGAGCCCTCGCGAGGCGGTCGCCGAGTTGGTCAACGCGGGTAACCACCCGGCCACGCCCCGTCCGGTGCGCTGACCTCGCACCGGACGTTCCCACCGAGAGGATTTCCGATGAGCGCCGACGCGCTGGCCCCGGTGGCCGGCCCGCAGCCCGACTCCGCCGGCCACTTCGGCCGTTTCGGCGGTCGGTTCGTTCCCGAGGCCCTGGTGGCCGCGCTCGACGAGCTCGACGGGGCGTGGCGCACGGCGATGGCGGACGAGTCCTTCCAGGCGGAGTTCGGCGCGCTGCTGCGGGACTACGCGGGTACGCCGTCGCTGCTCTACGAGGCCCGGCGGTTCTCCGCGAAGCTCGGGGCACGGGTGCTGCTCAAGCGCGAGGACCTCAACCACACAGGTGCGCACAAGGTGCGCAACGTGCTCGGCCAGGCGCTGCTCACCAAGCGGATGGGCAAGACCCGGGTGATCGCCGAGACCGGCGCCGGCCAGCACGGCGTGGCCACCGCGACCGCCGCCGCCCTGTTCGACCTGGAGTGCGTGGTCTACATGGGCCAGGTCGACACCGAGCGGCAGGCGCTCAACGTGGCCCGGATGCGGATGCTCGGGGCCACCGTCGTGCCGGTGACCACCGGCTCGCGCACCCTCAAGGACGCGATGAACGAGGCGATGCGCGACTGGGTGGCGAACGTCGACGAGACGCACTACCTGATCGGCACCGCCGCCGGCCCGCACCCGTTCCCGGCGATGGTCCGCGACTTCGTCCGGGGCATCGGTGACGAGGCCCGTCAGCAGTGCCTCGACCTGACCGGCGCACTGCCGGACGCGGTCACCGCGTGCGTCGGCGGTGGTTCCAACGCGCTGGGCATCTTCCACGCGTTCGTCGGCGACGACGACGTGCGGCTGTACGGATTCGAAGCCGGTGGTGACGGGGTGACCACCGGTCGGCACGCGGCGAGCATCACCGGTGGGTCGGCCGGGGTCCTGCACGGCACCCGCACCTACGTGTTGCAGGACGCCGACGGGCAGACGCTGGAGTCGCACTCGATCTCCGCCGGTCTGGACTACCCGGGCGTCGGGCCCGAGCACGCCTGGCTGCACGACACCGGCCGGGCGAGTTACCTGCCGGTCACCGACGACGAGGCGATGGCCGCGTTCGAGCTGCTGTGCCGCACCGAGGGGATCATCCCGGCGATCGAGAGCTCACACGCGCTCGCCGGCACCGTCACGCTGGCCCCGAAGCTCGCCGCCGAACTGGGTCGGGAGCCCACCATCGTGGTCAACCTCTCCGGTCGGGGCGACAAGGACGTGCACACCGCCGGCGACTACTTCGGCATCCTCGACAAGGAGCGGTGAGATGAGCCGGATCGGGGTGGCCTTCGACAAGGCCCGCGCCGACGGACGGGCCCTGCTGATCGGCTGCATGCCGGCCGGGTTCCCGACCGTCGACGGCAGCATCGCCGCGATGACCGCCATGGTCGAGGCCGGCGTCGACGTCATCGAGGTGGAGATCCCCTACTCCGACCCGGTGATGGACGGGCCGGTGATCCAGAAGGCAAGTGACATCGCGCTGGCCGGCGGCGTCCGCACCAGGGACACCCTGCGCATCATCGAGGCGGTGGCCGCCACCGGCGCGCCGGTGGTCACCATGACCTACTGGAACCCGGTCGAGCGGTACGGCGTGGACGTGTTCGCCCGTGACCTCGCCGCCGCCGGTGGCACCGGCCTGATCACCCCGGACCTGATTCCCGACGAGGCGGCGGAGTGGCTGGCCGCCTCCGACGCACACGGACTGGACCGCACGTTCCTGGTCTCCCCGTCGTCCACCGACGCGCGGCTGGCGATGACCGTGCAGCACTGTCGTGGTTTCGTCTACGCCACAGCGGTGATGGGTGTCACCGGGGCGCGGGCGCGTACCTCGGACGCCGCACCGACGCTTGTCTCCCGGGTCCGGGAGGTCACCGACCTGCCGGTGGGTGTCGGTCTCGGCGTGGGCACCGGTGCGCAGGCCGGCACCGTCGCCGGCTACGCCGACGGGGTGATCGTCGGCAGCGCGCTGATCCGGTGTCTCCTCGACGCGCCCACCGAGGCGGAGGGGCTGACTGCCCTGCGGGCCCTCAGCACCGAGCTTGCCGAGGGCGTCCGCAACCCGGCCCGCTGAGCCCCGGGCCCGGTCCGCCGCCGGTAAGCCGTGTGGGCCACGGGGTACGTGTGCCTCGTAACCGGTATACCGGTCATCCGGTGAGGCCCACGCGGCGGATCTCTGGTGCTCGCCCCTGGTTCTCAGGGCCGTAGGGACGGGTCCGCGGGCTCGCCGCGTTGTCCCGGTGGCTGCCCCACGCCCGGCCGTGCGTCCTGGCCGATCCCCGGCGGTGCGTCCGGGCCGGTCCCCGGCCGTGCGTCCGGGCCGGTCCCCGGCCGTGCGTCCGGGCCGGTCCCCGGCGGTGCGGCCGGGTCACTCGCCCGCCCACACTCCTCGGCCACGCGAGCGGCTGGTGGCGGCGGGGCGTCGACGGCGTCGGGCGTCCAGGGGACGGCGTGCAGTACGCCGGAGCGGCCGGCGCGAGCGTGCGTGACGGCGGCCAGGGTGAGCGGGGTGACGGCCTCCGGCAGCGCGTCGGGGGAGTGCCAGGACAACCGGCAGCCCGGCAGCGGGTCGGCCGCCGGTGGGCCGGCGGCGCGGGCCCGGAAGACGTGCACGAGGACGTTCGGCAGTGGCCCGGCGCGTCCGGGCGACGGCTGCCCGCCGGGGCCGGTCAGGTGGTAGACGCCGACCAGGTCGACCAGCTCGATCTCCCAGCCGGTCTCCGTGCGGATGTCCCGCAGGGCCGCCTGCGCCGGGCTCTCGGCCGGGCGTAGCCGCCCGCCGGGTAGCGCGTGGCGGCGCTCACCCCGGCCCTGCCGGCAGAGCAGCACCCGGCCGGCGTCGTCGTTGACGACCGCGGCGACCGCCCAGGTGAGCGCGCTCATGGACAAAGAGCCTACGGTGGCGCAAACCAGAAGTCACCGAAGTGCGCGCTGCCGTGCCCGGGGTGCCGCTACGAGGGTGTGCAGCGGTAGCGTGTGCACCCGTGACCCTCGCCTCGCTGTCCCCCCAGGCGGCCCTGCCCAGTCCCAGCACCGCGGTCTGGCAGCTGGGGCCGGTGCCGATCCGGGCCTACGCGCTCTGCATCATCGCTGGCATCGTGCTTGCCTGCTGGGTGACCGAGCGCCGGCTGCGGCAGCGCGGCGTCGCGCCCGGCGCGGTGCTCGACATCGCCGTCTGGGCGGTGCCGGCCGGCATCATCGGCGCCCGGATCTACCACGTCATCACCTCGCCGGAGAAATATTTCGGCGCCGGTGGTGAGCCGATGAAGGCGTTCGCCATCTGGGAGGGCGGTCTCGGCATCTGGGGTGCCGTCGCCGGTGGCGCAATCGGTGCGTGGATCGCCGCCCGGCAGCTCGGCATCCCGTTCGGCGTGGTGGCCGACGCGCTGGCTCCTGGGCTGCCGCTGGCCCAGGCGGTCGGCCGGCTCGGCAACTGGTTCAACAACGAGCTGTTCGGTGGCCGGACCGACCTGCCGTGGGGCCTGCAGATCCACCGGATGGACCCGGACAACCCGGGGCACTCGCTGCGTGACGACGCCGGGCAGCCGATCCTCGAACCCGGCCTCTACCAGCCGACCTTCCTCTACGAGGCGTTGTGGAACCTCGGCGTCGTCGCCCTGGTCCTCATCCTGGACCGCCGGCTGAAGCTGGGGCGTGGCCGCGCGTTCGCGCTCTACGTGATGGGCTACACCGCCGGCCGGTTCTGGATCGAGCTGATGCGCACCGACGAGGCCAACCAGATTCTGGGCGTCCGGCTCAACGTCTGGACCGCCGCCCTGGTCTTCCTCGGCGCGTTGATCTACTTCGTCCGGGTGCGCGGCCCGCGGGACTACCTGATCCCGCTCGGCGCGGCGGCGACGCCGACCCCGCCTCCCGCCTCCGACCTGTCCCAGGTCGACCTCTCGGAGCGGGAGACCCCGGCCCGGACCGCCGCGCCGGAGGGGTACCGGGTGGTGAACGAGCAGCAGTACGCCGCCTGGCAGGACACCGGCGTCATCCCGCCGGAGCCGGCCACCGACCAGGACTCCCGGCCGGGCGACGAGCCACTCGGTGATGCGGCACCCGGTGCCGACGAGCCGAGCGACGACGAGCCGAGCGACGACGAGTCGACGGACGACCCGTCGGCTCCCCGTGCCGACCGGGCCGACGCCGCGGGCGTACGGCCCGCCGACCGGGACAGCTGAGCGGGGGCGGCACCCATGCGAAGCGCGGTGGTGGTCGGCGCGGGGGTCGGTGGCCTCGCGGTGGCCGGCGCGCTGGCCCGCTCCGGCTGGCGGGTCACCGTGTTGGAACGCGCCGAACGGATTCGCCCCGAGCCGACCGCCGTGGTGCTCTGGCCCAACGGCGTCCGCGCGTTGCAGGCGCTCGGCCTCGGTGCGGGACTGGCCGCCATCGCCACCCCGCTGGCCGACGGTGGGGTCCGTCGCCCGGACGGGCACTGGCTGGTGCAGCCCCGGCCCATCCCGGCCGACCGGATGCCGGTGGTGGTGCACCGCGAGGACCTGCACGACGCCCTCATCGCGGGCCTCGGTGAGCGGGTGGAGCTGCGTACCGGCGTGACCGTGCGGCACGTCCGGGTCGAGCCGGGGGAACGGCCGGCGGTCAGCGACGGACGGCACACCATCGAGGCCGACCTGGTGGTCGCCGCCGACGGCACGGACAGCGGCATCCGCCGCCAACTCGCCCCCGAGTCCCGGGTGGTCAGCTCCGGGTGCGCCGCCTGGCGGGCCGTCATTCCCTGGTACCAGGCACCGCGGCTGCCCGACGACCAACCGCTGGCCGGGGAGATCCTCGGTGCCGGCTACCGGTTCGTGGCCGCGTCGTTGGGTGATCGCGGCTCCTCGGGTGGGTCCAGCCGGGGCGGGATCTACTGGGTGGCCACCGCCGCCGGCGCCCCGCGCCCGGAACCACCGGAGACCCAACTCGCCCTGCTGCGCCGTTGGTACGCGGGCTGGCCCGCCCCGATCGGCGCGCTGCTCGATGCCACCGACCCGGCCGACCTGGTCCAGCAGGAGGTCCGCGAACTGCGTCCGTTGCCCCGTGCGTACGGCTTCCCGGTCGGGCCGGGCGGCGTGGTGCTGCTCGGCGACGCGGCGCACGCCATGCCACCGCACCTGGGGCAGGGCGCCTGCCTGGCGTTCGAGGACGCCGCCACGCTCGCCTCACTGCTGCGCGAGGCGCGACTGCCCGACGCCGTGCAGGCGTACGACCGGGTGCGTCGCCCCCGGGCCACGACAGTGGTCCGGCAGACCCGGCGGATGTCGGCGGTGCTCCAGGCCCGGGGCCGGTTGGCGTTGCGCGCCCGGGACGCCGCCCTCGGCACGATCAACACCCGGCTGCTGTCCAGTGCCGCCGCCTCCGCCGCCCAGTGGCGCCCCCCCACCTGACCCAGCCCCCTCGTCCGCTACGTCGATCATGGAGTTGTGGTGGTAGTCGAAGCGTGACAAACCCGTCCTAACCCGGCACCACGACTCCATGATCGACGCAGGCGGGGGCGGCGGCGCCGGAGCGATCAGGCGATGAGCGCGGCGGGTTCGGCGATGCAGGCGGTGCCGATGCGGCGGAAGCCGACCCGCAGGTAGACCCGGGCGATGTCCTCGCTGCCCGCGGAGAGAAAGATCAGGTCGGTGCCGGCCTCGTGCAACTCCCGGGCGAGGGTGGCGGTGAGCGCGGCGCCCAGCCCTCGCCGCCGGGCGGTCGGCAGCGTCGCCACGCCGGCGATCTCCGCGACGTCGCCCACCCGCATGGCCATGCCGCTGGCCAGCGCGCCGTCGGTAGGTGTCCCGGCGAGCGCGGAGATCCGTCGGCCGTCGGCGATCCGGGCCCGCTCCTCGTCGAGCGCGGCCAACTCCAGTTCGGTGACGGCGGCGTCCCGCTCGGCCGGGCCGGCGTCACCGGGCGCGGTGCCGGCGGCGGCGAACGACACCGCTGCGACAGCGCGTCGGGCCGCGACGGCGGCGGCGAAGTCGGGCGAGTCCGGTGCCAGCACCCGTACCGCCACGTCGGACAGGGTCGCCGGGTCGGGCAGCGCTGCCGGGTCGAGCACCATCAGCGGTGCCTCCAGCACGTGCAGCCCCGCCGAGCGGGCCACCGCCAGCAGCTCGGGGGTGGTCTCGTGCACCCACTCGAAGGCCTCCGGCAGGCCCAGCTTGCGCTGCCGCTCGCGTACCGAGGTCACGTCGGCCAGGGACGGCGGCTCGGTGGCACCGATCCGGGGGCGGGCGTAGAACGGCCAACCGGCACCCTCGCGCACGAACAGCACAAACGCGCCGTGGTCCTCGGCAGCGGCGACGTCGCGGGGCACCGCGTCGTAGAAGTGTTCCAACCGGTCGAAGACGTCCTTGTGTAGCGGATCCACCGCGCGAGACTACACGTCCCAGCCAGTGGACGGTGTGATCAATCTCAGGTGGCAGTGCGAGCCTGGCCCTAACGTAGACTCAATAGACCCACGGGCCGACGTCGTCCCCACCATGATCAACCTGAGTGACGACAGGAGGCCCGGTGGCTCAGCCGTACGCGGAAACGACACAGCCGCACACCCCGCACAGCCCGCAGGCGTCCCCGATGCCCGGTGCCGGCCCGTCCGCCCAGGGCCTCTACGACCCCGCGCGGGAACACGACGCCTGCGGGGTTGCCTTCGTGGCGGACCTGCACGGCCGCCGCTCCCACTCGGTTGTCGCCAACGGGCTCGGCGCGCTCTGCCGCCTGGACCACCGGGGTGCCCGGGGCGCGGAGCCCAACACCGGCGACGGCGCGGGCATCATGATCCAGGTGCCGGACGCGTTCCTGCGCGCTGCTGCCGACGTGGCGCTCCCCCCGGCCGGCGAGTACGCCACCGGGCTGGTGTTCCTCCCCGACGACGACGCTGGCGAGGCCCGTGCCCGGCAGGTGGTCGAGAAGTACGCCCTCGTCGAGGGTGCCGAGGTGCTCGGCTGGCGGGACGTGCCGATCGCCCCGGACGGGCTCGGCGAGACCGCCCTGGCGGCGATGCCCCGGGTCCGGCAGGTCTTCGTGGCCGCGCGCCGGCTCACCGGTTCACCCGCCGGCCCGGCCGGCGACGCGCTGAGCGGCATCGAGCTGGACCGGGTGGCGTTCTGTCTGCGCAAGCAGGCCGAGCGGGAGACCGCCGAGCGGGGCGTGCCGGCGTACTTCCCGTCGCTGTCCAGCCGGACGATCGTCTACAAGGGGATGCTCACCCCCGACCAGTTGCCGGCCTTCTACCCGGACCTGCGCGACGAGCGGGTGGAGAGCGCGATCGCGCTCGTGCACTCCCGCTTCTCGACAAACACCTTCCCGTCCTGGCCGCTGGCGCACCCGTACCGCTTCATCGCCCACAACGGCGAGATCAACACGATCCGGGGCAACCGCAACTGGATGCAGGCCCGCGAGGCGCTGCTGCGTTCGCCGAACGTTCCGGGCAACATCCGGCGGGTCTTCCCGATCTGCACCCCCGCCGCCTCCGACTCGGCGAACTTCGACGAGGTCCTGGAGTTGCTGCACCTGGCCGGCCGGAGCCTGCCGCACGCGGTGCTCATGATGATCCCGGAGGCCTGGGAGAACGACCCGGGGATGGAGCCGGCCAAGCGTGCCTTCTACCGGTTCCACGCCAGCCTGATGGAGCCGTGGGACGGGCCGGCGTCGGTGGCCTTCACCGACGGCGAGATCGTCGGCGCGGTGCTTGACCGCAACGGGTTGCGCCCGGGGCGTTGGTGGCAGACCGACGACGGGCTCGTGGTGCTCGGCTCCGAGGCGGGCGTGCTCGACCTCGACCCGGCGCACGTGGTCGCCAAGGGGCGGCTCCAGCCGGGCAAGATGTTCCTGGTCGACACCGTGGCCGGCCGGATCGTGCACGACGAGGAGATCAAGTCCGAGTTGGCCGCCGCCCAGCCGTACGGCGATTGGCTGCACGCCGGGCTGATCGAGCTGGGTGACCTGCCGGCCCGCGAGCACACCGTCTACACCCACGACTCGGTGCGCCGCCGGCAGCAGACCTTCGGCTACACCCAGGAGGAGCTGAAGATCCTGCTCGCGCCGATGGCCCGCACCGGCGCCGAGCCGCTGGGCTCGATGGGCACGGACACCCCGATCTCGCCACTGTCCACCCGGCCGCGGCTGCTCTACGACTACTTCCACCAGCTTTTCGCCCAGGTCACCAACCCGCCGCTGGACGCCATCCGAGAGGAGTTGGTGACCAGCCTGGCGTCGACGATCGGGCCGGAGGGCAACCTGCTCGACCCGGGCGCGGCGAGCTGCCGGCAGATCGTGCTGCCGCACCCGGTGATCGACAACGACGAGCTGGCCAAGATCCTCTCCATTGACGAGGACGGCGACCTGCCCGGCTTCAAGGCGGTCCGGGTGTCCGGCCTGTACCGCATCCGGGAGGGCGCGGCCGGGATCAAGGCCCGGCTGACCGAGATCTGCCGGCACGTCTCCGAGGCCATCGAGGACGGCGTCCGCATCCTGGTGCTCTCCGACCGGGACTCCAACGCCGACCTGGCGCCGATCCCGTCGCTGCTGCTCACCGCCGCCGTGCACCAGCACCTGGTGCGGGAGCAGACCCGCACCCAGGCGGCGCTGATCGTGGAGTCCGGCGACTGCCGGGAGGTGCACCACGCGGCGGTGCTGATCGGCTACGGCGCGGCGGCGGTCAACCCGTACCTGGCGTTCGAGTCGCTCGAGGACATGATCTCCACTGGCGCGCTCGCCGGCGTGGAGCCCGCCGCCGCGGTGCGCAACTACGCCAAGGCGCTCGGCAAGGGCGTCCTGAAGATCATGTCGAAGATGGGCATCTCGACTGTCTCGTCGTACTGCGGGGCGCAGGTCTTCGAGGCGGTCGGCCTGGACACCCGACTGGTCGAGCGCTACTTCCGGGGCACCCCCAGCCGCATCGGCGGGGTGGGCCTCGCGGGCGTGCACACCGAGGTGGCCGCCCGGCACGCGCTGGCCTGGCCCCCGGCGGGCACCGCCAACTCCGACCGGTTGGAGGTCGGTGGCGAGTACCAGTGGCGTCGCGAGGGTGAGCTGCACCTGTTCAACCCGGAGACGGTCTTCCTGCTGCAACACGCCACCCGCAGCCGGCAGTACGACGTCTTCCGGAAGTACACGGCCACTGTCGACGCGCTCGCGGCGCAGGCCGGCTCGCTGCGGGGGTTGTTCACCCTGCGTACCGGGCTGCGCCCGGCGGTGCCGATCGACGAGGTCGAGCCGGCCACCGAGATCGTCAAGCGCTTCGCCACCGGCGCCATGTCGTACGGGTCGATCTCGGCGGAGGCGCACGAGACGCTCGCCATCGCCATGAACCGCCTCGGCGGCAAGTCGAACACCGGTGAGGGTGGCGAGGACGTCGACCGGCTGCACGACCCGGCCCGGCGCTCGGCGGTGAAGCAGATCGCCAGCGGTCGGTTCGGTGTGACGAGCGAATACCTGGTGAACGCCGACGACCTCCAGATCAAGATGGCCCAGGGCGCCAAGCCCGGCGAGGGCGGTCAGCTGCCCGGCAACAAGGTCTGGCCGTGGATCGCCCGGACCCGGCACGCCACGCCCGGTGTCGGTCTGATCTCCCCGCCGCCGCACCACGACATCTACTCCATCGAGGACCTCGCCCAACTCGTACACGACCTGAAGTGCGTCAACCCGGCCGCCCGGGTGCACGTCAAGCTGGTCAGCGAGGTCGGCGTCGGCACCGTCGCCGCCGGGGTGGCGAAGCTCAAGGCGGACGTCATCCTGATCTCCGGCCACGACGGCGGCACGGGCGCGTCCCCGATGAACTCGCTCAAGCACGCCGGCACCCCGTGGGAACTGGGGCTGGCCGAGGCGCAGCAGACGCTGCTGCTCAACAAGCTGCGCGACCGGGTCACCGTGCAGGTCGACGGTCAGCTCAAGACCGGCCGGGACGTGCTGATCGCGGCGCTGCTCGGCGCGGAGGAGTTCGGCTTCGCGACCGCCCCGCTGATCGTCGCCGGTTGCGTGATGATGCGGGTCTGCCACCTGGACACCTGCCCGGTCGGCATCGCCACCCAGAACCCGGTGCTGCGGGAGCGCTTCACCGGCACCCCGGAGTTCGTGGAGAACTTCTTCCTGTTCCTCGCCGAGGAGGTCCGGGGCTACCTTGCCGAGCTGGGCTTCCGGTCGATCGAGGAGGCGATCGGGCAGTCCGAGGTGCTCGACGTGGCATCGGCGGTGACGCACTGGAAGGCGCACGGGTTGGACCTCGCGCCGGTCCTGCACCTGCCGGAGTTGCCCGCCGGCGCGGCCCGACGCGGGGTACGCGCCCAGGATCACGGCCTGGAGCAGGCGCTCGACAACGAGCTGATCGCACTGGCCCGTCCGGCACTGACGGAGGGGTCCCCGGTGCGGGTCGAGGTGGCGGTGCGCAACGAGCACCGCAGCGTCGGCGCGATGCTCGGCGGCGAGGTGACCCGTCGTTTCGGCGGTGCCGGTCTGCCCGAGGACACCATCGAGTTCGTGTTGCACGGCACTGCCGGGCAGTCGTTCGGCGCGTTCCTGCCGCGCGGGGTGACCCTGCGGCTGCACGGCGACGCCAACGACTACGTGGCCAAGGGCCTCTCCGGCGGGCGGATCATCGTCCGTCCGGACGCCGCCGCGCCGTTCCTGGACCCGGACGCCGCGCCGGGTCAGCGGGCCGAGGACCAGATCATCGCCGGCAACACCATCCTGTACGGGGCGACCGCGGGTGAGGTCTTCCTGCGCGGTCGGGTGGGGGAGCGGTTCGCGGTGCGCAACTCCGGCGCGGTCGCCGTGGTCGAGGGCGTCGGTGACCACGGTTGCGAGTACATGACCGGCGGCACGGTGGTGGTGCTCGGCGCGACCGGCCGTAACTTCGCGGCCGGCATGTCCGGCGGCACCGCGTTCGTGCACCACCTGGACCGTGCCCGGGTGAACGCGGAGCTTGTCGACCTGGCGCCGCTGGGCGAGCAGGAGCAGGCGCTGCTGCACGAGTTGGTCCAGCGGCACGTGGCCGAGACCGGGTCGGCGGTCGCCGAGGAGCTGCTCAAGCGTTGGCCGGAGGCGGTGGCCGAGTTCACCGCGGTGGTGCCCCGCGACTACCGCCGGGTGCTGGAGATCATGAAGGCCGCCGAAGCTGCCGGCCGCGACGTCGATGACGCGGTGATGAGCGCGCTCAGCGTGCCGTCCGCCGCGCCGGTGCCGCCCGCCCCGCGGGTGGCGGCCCAGGAGGTGGCACGTGCCTGACCCGAACGGTTTCCTGCGCTACGACCGGCGGCTGCCGGCCCGCCGCCCGGTGCCGGTGCGGATCAGCGACTGGCGGGAGGTGTACCCGCCGGCCGGCGAGGAACTCATCCGTGAGCAGGCCACCCGCTGCATGGACTGCGGCATTCCGTTCTGCCACGACGGCTGCCCGCTGGGCAACCGCATCCCGGACTGGAACGACCTGGTCCGCACCGGCAACTGGGACGCCGCTGTGGAATCGCTGCACGCCACCAACAACTTCCCGGAGTTCACCGGCCGGCTCTGCCCGGCGCCCTGTGAGGCGGCCTGCGTCCTCGGCATCGCCGGCGGCCAGCCGGTGACCATCAAACAGGTCGAGGTGGAGATCGCCGACGCCGCTGCGGCGCGCGGGTTCCCGCCGCGCCCGGTGCCGGCACCGTCCGGCCGCTCGGTCGCCGTCGTCGGCTCGGGGCCCGCCGGCCTGGCCGCCGCCCAGCAACTGGCCCGCGCCGGTCACGCGGTCACTGTGTACGAGCGCGACGACGCGATCGGTGGCCTGCTCCGGTACGGCATCCCCGACTTCAAGTTGGAGAAGCGGCACATCGACGCCCGGCTGGCCCAGCTCACCGCCGAGGGGGTGCGCTTCCGCACCGGGGTGAACGTCGGGGTGGACGTCACCGCCGAGCAGCTGCGCGCCGAACACGACGCGGTGCTGTTGGCCTGCGGCGCGTTGCAGGGGCGGGACACTCCGGACACTCCGGGGCGGGCGCTTCGGGGCGTACACCAGGCGATGGCGCACCTGGTCGCGGCGAATCGCGCGGTCGCCACGGCGGCCGGCGGCGGGCCTGGCGTGGCGGTCACCGGCGAGGGCCGGGCGGCCCGCGCGGTGCTGCCGGACGGCACCCCGATCGACGCGGCCGGCAAGCACGTGGTGATCATCGGTGGCGGTGACACCGCTGCCGACTGTCTCGGTGTGGCGCATCGGCAGGGAGCCGCTGGCGTGCACCAGCTCGACCTGTACCCGCAGCCGCCGAGCGAGCGCGACGAGGCCCGGGACCCGTGGCCGACGTGGCCGTGGATTCTGCGCAGCTACCCGGCGCACGAGGAGGGCGGCGAGCGGGTCTTCGCCGTGGCGGTGCAGGAGTTCGTCGACGACGGCACCGGACAGGTGCGGGCGGTGCGGATCGCCGAGGTGACAGTGGAGAAGCACGACGGTCGGCGCGTGGTCACCGTGGTGCCGGGCTCCGAGCGGGAGTTGCCAGCCGATCTGGTGCTGTTGGCGATCGGCTTCGAGGGCACCGAGCAGCAGCCGTTGCTTGCCCAGTTCGGCGTGACCCGCAATCCCCGGGGCGCTGTCGACGCCCGGGACGACTGGCAGACCGACGCGGACGGGGTGTTCGTGGCCGGTGACATGCACCGGGGCGCCTCGCTGATCGTCTGGGCCATCGCCGAGGGGCGGGCTGTGGCCGCCGCCATCCACGGCTACCTGGGCGGTGTCGGCACGCTGCCGGCCCCGGTGCGCGCCGACGCCCGGCCGCTGGCCGTTTCCTGATCCGGCCGCCGGTGGTCGGGCGAACCCCTTTGGGACCTCTCGCCTGACCACCGGCCGCCGGACGCCCGCCGGTCGGTGAGCGGCTGCATGGCCTACGAAGACCGACTCGGCGACGGTGCTCACCGCGCCTTCTGCGCGTGTCCATCGGGTTCGCACGCCCGTCATCAGTGCGTTCGCACGGCCGGGAACCCGCTGGGGTGGCGCACGACCAGCACAGCATTGCTGGCTTTCTCCGGTCTGCTGATCCCCTAAGCCCTGTCGATCGTGGGCGCCCACCGAAGGATCGGTGTGCCGCCCCGGCCGCTGCTGCCTGCTGTCAAGCAATCGTCAAGCTTTTCTCCCTGGCCCATCTGGCACCGTCTTCATTGGCCACACCGAGCGCAGCGGGCGGTTATCAGTCGTTAGCGGCGTACCTCCAAGGATTCGCGGGCGACGCAGATAACGGCCAGTTCTGGCGACGCGGTACGGCCTTTTACCTACCCGGCACGGCGTTCGGCGAGGTGCTGGCGAGATCAGCGCGGAGAAATGGCACCCGGCTGCCGAAACGCACCGGATCTCGTCGTCGCCACATCCACGAGGGAGCACTGTTGCTAACGAAACTCGTACGAGGATTCACCGCGCGAGCCGCTGCGGCGGGGGCCATCGGTGTTGTCGTGTTGACCGGCGCCAGCCTGGGTGTCGTCGGCGCTCAGGCGGCCGGTCCTCGACCGTTGTTCCAGCTACCCGTCACCTGCGGTGAGACGTGGAACCTCAGCACGTACGTGGGCCATGACGACTACGACATCGACATGACGTCGACCGCCGGAAACAACTGGGGTCGTCCGATCCTGGCCGCCTACGGGGGGCGGGTGGAACGGTCCGGCATCAGCGGCACCCTGGGTGGCCGCACCCCGGCGGGCCGATGGGGACCGGCGGCGGCTACTACGTCAAGATTGACCACGGTGACGGCTGGCAGACCCTCTACCTGCACATGGTGGAGCCA